>NZ_JBFBGR010000045.1:0-61716 GCF_040684755.1 Streptomyces sp. NPDC089799
GCTCTGTGTTCGGGGCGCGCGAGGGTTGCGGCGTTCAACAACACAGGGAAGGTCTTTTGCCGCCGTGCCCGGGGAGGTCAGTCGTAGGGGATGACCAGCACGGAGGTGTCCGTGCCCGTCCGGAGCCGGGAGTCCGCGGTGCCGATGGCGCTCCAGACCTCCAGCCGTACCGTGCCGCCGTGCAGGTCGCCGAGCGTGCCGGTGGCGGCCTTCACGCCCCGGGTCTGGTCGTACTCCTCCCAGCCCGCGACCGGGTCGGTGGCGAAGTAGTGGTAGGTCTCCGTCCGGTCGAAGGTGCCGTCGCCGGTGAGGTCGTAGCCGACCCTGACCTGCTGGCCGAGGCCGACGGCGGGGCCGGCGTCCACGGGGAGGCGGAAGGCGGTCGTGCCGCCCGGCCGGAGGGTGCCGTTCACGCCCCTGGCCTCGTAGACCACCGGTTCGTAGGGGGTGCCGTCGTGGTTGGCACCGCCTGCCGAGGGGATGGTGTCGATGCCGGGCGTACCGCCGGCGGCCGTGGTGAGCACGCCGCCGGAGCGGAGGTGGTACGTGCCTCCGCCGGAGGGGTCCGGGTCCGGGTCCGGGTCGGTGCCCGTCCCGGTGGCGGTGGCGGTGGAACGGGGCGGCACGCTGAGGGTCTTCCCGTCGGAGAAGGTCACCGTACGGGCGACGGTGCCGTGGTTGTGGGCGGTGTAGGTGCGGGTGCCGTTCCTGCTGAAGACGGCGGAGGTGGGGATGTCGCCGGTGACCGACGGGTCGGGGGCGCCGAGGGCGTTCAGGGAGGTGATCCAGTGGTGGGTGTGGGCCTTGGACTCGCCTGCCTCGGGGGTGTATCCGGCGTTGCCCGCGTCCCATTGCTCCTTCGCGGCGCCCGGATCGGCCAGTGACCGGAACTCCCAGAGGAGGTCGCGCCATTCGACGGCGGGGCCGCCGTTCTCCCGCTCCATTTCGCCGATGTTGCGGCGGATCGCGTCCTTGTGGCCGCCCAGGTGGAGCGATCCCCCGGTCACGGGGAGCACGTTGATGCCGTGGATCTCCTCGGGGTTGGCGGTCCACCAGGTGCTGTAGGCGGCGCCGCTGCCCCAGACCATTCCGGCGGTGTCGTGGCCGAAGGAGGCGGGGAAGACCTGGCCGTCGGCGTCGAACCAGTACTGGGCGATCGCCTCGCCCTCGGTGGCCAGGAGGTAGGAGCCGAGGTCGCGCAGGCCGGTGTCGCCGGTGGCCGAGCCCCACAGCACGAGGGCGGCGCTGAGGTTGGTGGACTCGGAGGAGGACTCCTGGTTGTTGCCGGCGGCGAAGCCCTGGTGCCCGGAGGCCCAGCTGTGGCCGGCGTAGACGTCGAATCCGCGCAGGAAGGGGAAGGCTCCGTCGGTGCGGGAGGCGTTGGCGGTGTCGCGGACCAGGGTCTTCACCATGCCGCCCCAGGCGGAGTCGGCGGCCCAGCCGGGGTCGTACTGGGCGACGATCGCGGCCGCGTACACGTAGTAGCCGTAGTGGAAGTGGTGGTCGTTGAGTTCGGTGTCGCTGCCGTAGGAGGCCGGGTAGCCGGTGAGGGACTTCCAGGTGCGGTCGTAGGAGAACTCGTTGGCGCCGCCCGCGGTGAACCAGTCCTGGAGGCGGCCCTTGAGGAGGGTGAGGAGCCGGTCGCGGGTGGCGGTCTCGCCGATCTGGTCGGCGAGGGGTACGAGCTGTGCGAGGCGGCCGAGTGCCTTGCCGGTCCAGTAGGTGTCGGTGGCGCCGGAGAACGGGTCGGCGGCGTACGCCACCTCGTTCAGCTGGGCGCGCAACCGGGCGGCGTCGACGTCGCCGGTGCGGGGCAGGGCGGGGAGCACCGGGGCGGTCTTCTGGACGGTGGTGAAGGCGGTGCCCTCGCGGACCTTCATGGTGCCGCGCGGCGATGCGTAGGTGTAGGGGGTGAGGGGGTCGGCGGTGTGGAGCCACTGGTGCCGGTAGAGGGCCTGGAGGGTGCCGCGTTCGGTGCCCTCCTTGGCTTCGGTGGTGAGGGTGTAGGTGGCGCGGACGGTGCCGGAGGCGGTGCTCCAGTCGACCCGGGATCCGGTGACGAAGCTGAAGGCGTACTTCGTGTACGTGGCGAGGGCGTCGGTGGAGGGCAGGACGGCGACCGAGAAGTAGTTCCGGCCGCCGAGAGCGGTGCTGACGGTGGTGCCGGAGACGTTCCAGTCGGCGCCGGTCGGGGCGAAGAGGGCGTAGTGGTGGCCGGCGACGGTGATCCCGAGGACGTTGCCCCGATCGGCGAAGACGGTGGGGGTGCCGGCGGTGGTGATGCGGGCGTCGCCACCGGTGGCCTGGGCGTACACGAACGGGCTGCCGTGGCCGATGGTGGTGCGCAGGGTGCGGGTGCCGTCGGACCAGAGGGGGGTGACCGTCCAGTCGGACCAGGAGTCGGCCCTGGTGTCGGGCGAGTTCAGTCCGGTGAGGCCGAGGGTGAGGTCGCGCCGGTGGGCGAACTCGTACTGGCGGCCGTCCCCGACGACTGCGGGGGTGGTGGGGTAGCCGATCTCCAGGCCGTCGGCGACGGCCTGGTAGGTGAGGGGGTGGCCGTACATGGGGGTGGAGTACGGATTGTCGCCGTAGCGCTGGAAGGCGAGCGAGGACCACCAGTCGTTGGTGGGGACCGGTTTGCCTGCTGCTGCGGGGGTGACCTTGGGGGTGACGGGCGTGCCGGTGTTGGTGGTGGGGCCGGAGGTTCCGGCGGGTCGGGTGTCGGAATAGCTTCCGGCGCCGACGGGGACGGCGGCAGCCGTGGTGGCCGGCACGGCTTCGGCAGCCGGCACCGGTTTGACGGTTGGGACGGCTGTGACGGGCGTGACGGGCGGGATCGTGGTGGCTGCCACGGGGCTCGCGGCCGGTCCGAGGCCGAGGACCGCCAGGGCGGCGGCCAGGACGAGGGGGGCGGCTCGGCGCGAGTGGGGGACTGGCATGGGTGCACACCTCATGTCATCGCGGTGGGGTCGTGTCCGGGACTTGTGGATGAGAGCGCTCTCAGCTGGCCGGAAACGTAAGACTCCCGAAACGTGGGTGTCAAGAGAGCGCGGAACAAGGGAAGTTGGGGCAGATTCCAGGCCATTGCGGCTTCGAGTCTTGACGGATCACGTCCGCCGCGGGCACGCTCCCCTCGCCGGCTGAGAGCGCTCTCAGACCGTGTTCCCGTTCGCCCCCGGAGCCCAGGGAGGCTTCCCATGCCCACTGTCCGACCCGCCGTCCGCCTGGGGGCGGTCGTTCTCGCCGGGGCCTTGCTCGCCGCCTGCGGCAGCTCCTCCGAGGGCGGCGCCTCCGGCGGCACGGCCGGCAAGGTCACGATCACCGTGGACCTGTTCGGGTCCTTCGGTTACGAGGAGGCCGGGCTCTACGCGGAGTACGAGAGCCTGCACCCGGGTGTGACGGTCAAGCAGACCGACACCGAGGACGAGGCCGACTACTGGAAGTCGCTGCAGACCCGGCTGGCCGGCGGGGGCGGTCTCGCCGACGTCCAGGCCGTCGAGGTGGGCCGGATCGCGTCCGTCGCACAGCAGCAGAGCGGCAGGTTCGAGGACCTGCGCGCGTACGGAGCGGACTCGCTCAGGGGCGGGTTCGCCGAGGCCACCTGGGCGGCGGCCACCGGACGGAAGGGCGAGGTCCTCGGCCTGGGCACCGACGTCGGCCCCGAGGCGATGTGCTACCGCACCGACCTGCTGGCCGCGGCGGGCCTGCCCACCGACCGCGAGGAGCTCGCACGGAAGTGGTCGACGTGGGAGGGGTACCTGGAGCTCGGCCGGCAGTACAAGGCGAACGCCCCCGGCAGGAGCGCCTGGATCGACAGCGTCGGCAGCCTCTACTCGGTGATGATCGGTCAGCAGAAGGAGCGCTACTACGACGCCTCCGGCACGCTGGTCTGGGAGACCAACCCGCCCCTGAAGAAGGCCTGGGAGGCGGCGGTCGCGGCGGCGCAGGGCGGGCTGAGCGCCAAGCTGGACCAGTGGTCGCCGCAGTGGAACCAGGCGTTCACCGCCGGTTCCTTCGCCACGCTCCCCTGCCCCGCCTGGATGCTCGGCTACATCAAGGGCCAGGCGGGTGATGCCGGCAAGGGCAAGTGGGACGTCGCGAAGCTGCCCGCCGGGGCGGGCAACTGGGGCGGCTCGTACCTCGCCCTTCCGCGGGCCGGCAAGCACAAGAAGGAGGCGTACGAGCTGATCACCTGGCTCACGGCTCCCGAGCAGCAGGCCAAGCTCTTCCGGAAGCAGGGCAACTTCCCGTCCGCCACCGGTGCGATCGCGCAGATCTCCGGCGCGACGGACCCCTACTTCTCCGACGCCCCCATCGGCAGGATCTTCGGCGAGGCCGCGAAGGCCGCCCCGGTGCAGGTCCTCGGCGTCCACGACCAGAACATCGCCCAGCAGATCACCAATGCCCTGGGCGAGGTCGAGCGCAAGGGCACGGCACCGGAGCAGGCGTGGGCCAACGCCAGGAAGGGCGTGGCGAACACCATCGGCTGAGGCTGGGGCCGAGGCTGCCGCCGGCGTTGCCACTGTCGCTGCCGACGCCGTCACCGCCGCCGCCGGCCTTCCTCTTGCCCCTTCCCACCCCTGCTCTCTCCCGCCCCTGGCCTTCCCCTCCCGCATCCCCTCCCGCGGGCACCTCCCGAAGGGCCGCATCGTGACCCTGACAGCAGACGCACGGACGGCGCCGGACCGGCGGCCTTCCGGGCACCGGCCGTCCCCCCTCCGACGTACGTGGCACAAGGTCTCCCCGTACGCCTACATCGCCCCGTTCTTCACCCTGTTCACCGCCTTCGGACTCTTCCCCCTCCTCTACACCGCGTACGTGTCGCTGTACCGCGTGGAGCTGCAGACGCCCGGGGACATGCAGTGGCGCGGCCTCGGCAACTACACCGCCCTCCTCGGCGACGAGTTCTTCTGGACCGCCTTGCGCAACACCCTCACCATCGGGGTGCTTTCCACCGTCCCCCAGCTGGCGATGGCCCTCGGGCTCGCGCACCTGCTGAACCACAGGCTGCGCGGCCGGACGTTCTTCCGCACCGCGATGCTGCTCCCGTACGCGACCTCGGTCGCCGCCGCCACGCTCGTCTTCGCCCAGCTCTACGGCCGGGACTTCGGCCTGGTCAACCACGTGCTCGGGCTGGCCGGCATCGCGCCGGTCGACTGGCAGAACGGCACGGTCGCCTCCCAGATCGCCGTCTCCTCCATCGTCATCTGGCGCTGGACCGGATACAACGCGCTGATCTACCTGGCCGGCATGCAGTCCATCCCGCACGAGCTCTACGAGGCAGCCGAGATGGACGGGGCATCGCGGTGGCGCCAGTTCCTCCACGTCACCGTGCCCGGGCTGCGGCCGACGATCCTCTTCACCGTCGTCGTCTCCACCATCGGCGCGACCCAGCTCTTCGGCGAGCCGCTGCTGTTCGAGGGATCCGTCTCGGGCGGCATCTCCCACCAGTACCAGACGCTCGGCCTCTACATGTACGAACAGGGCTGGGGCTTCTTCCACCTGGGCAGGGCGGCCGCGATCGCCTGGGTGATGTTCCTGCTGATCCTGCTGGTCGTCGGCGCCAACGCCGTGCTCGTGCGGCGCCGCTCCCGTGGACCCGAGGAGGGCCGATGACCGCCGTCGTCGATCCGCCGGTCGAGCGCCCGGCCCCCGGAAGATCCGCCCGGCGTGGCGGCGACCGCCGCTCGCGCGCCGGGCGCACGATGCGCGGCGGGGTGCTCGCCCACACCATCCTGGTCCTCGCCGTGCTCGTCTCCGCGTTCCCCTTCTACTGGACGATCGTCGCGGCCGGCCGCTCCAACGCCGAACTGGCGCAGGTGCCGCCGGCGCTCCTGCCCGGGCCGAACCTGATGCGCAACTTCGAGGCGGTGGTGGAGGAGGCCGACATCGGCAAGGCGCTGGTCAACTCCCTCATCGTGTCGGGGTCGGTCACGCTCGGCACGGTGCTGTGCTCCACCCTCGCCGGGTTCGCCTTCGCCAAACTCCGCTTCCGCGGCCGCGGGGCCCTGCTCGCACTCACGGTCGGCACCATGATGATCCCACCGCAGCTGGGCGTCATCCCGCTGTTCATGCTGATCGCCGAACTGCAGTGGGTCAACCAGCTCCAGGCCGTCATCCTGCCCGGACTGGTCTCCGCGTTCGGCGTGTTCTTCATGCGCCAGTACCTCGCCCAGTCACTGCCGGACGAACTGATCGAGGCCGCCCGCGTCGACGGGGCTTCCACCGCCAGGATCTTCTGGTCGATCGTCGTACCCGTCGCCCGGCCCGGCATGGCCGTACTCGGCCTGCTGACCTTCATGGCCGCCTGGAACGACTTCTTCTGGCCCGTCGTCGCCCTCTCGTCCTCCGAGCCGACCGTGCAGGTCGCCCTGCGCCGGCTCGGCGGCGGCTACGTCAACGACCAGTCCGTCATCATGGCCGGCACCCTGCTCGGGACCCTGCCGGTGCTGCTGGTCTTCGGCCTGCTCGGGCGGCAGATCGTCGGCGGCATCATGCAGGGCGCGGTCAAGGGCTGAGCACGCGTGGGCCGGCATCCGTACGTCCCCGCCCCGGCTCCGGACCAGCGCCGCCGCCTCCGTCGGAGAACCTTCTCACCCATGGGAGACACACCCTCATGACCACGCTCGACGCACGTCCCCGCGCGGGGACGACACTCCGGTTCCCCGATCACTTCCGCTGGGGCACGGCCACCGCCGCGTACCAGATCGAGGGAGCGGCGGGCGAGGACGGCCGTGCCCCGTCGATCTGGGACACCTTCAGCCATACGCCGGGCAAGGTGCGCAACGGCGACACCGGCGACATCGCCGCCGACCACTACCACCGGGTGAGCGAGGACATCGCGCTCATGCGGGAACTCGGCGTGACGGACTACCGCTTCTCCATCGCCTGGCCCCGCGTCCAGCCGGCCGGCCGGGGACCCGTCGTCCAAAAGGGCCTGGACTTCTACCGGCGCCTCACCGACGAGCTGCGCCGGGCGGACATCCGGCCCGTGGCCACCCTCTACCACTGGGATCTGCCCCAGGAGCTGGAGGACGCCGGCGGGTGGCCGAACCGGGAGACGGCGTACCGTTTCGCCGAGTACGCGGGCCTCGCGGCGGAAGCGCTCGGCGACCGCGTGGCGACCTGGACCACCCTCAACGAGCCCTGGTGCTCGGCCTTCCTCGGCTACGGCAGCGGGGTGCACGCCCCGGGCCGCACCAGCGCCGTCGACGCGCTGCGCGCGGCCCACCACCTCAACCTGGCCCACGGGCTCGCCGTCCGTGCACTGCGCGGCACCGTGCCCGATGCGGCCGAGGTGTCGCTCACGCTCAACCTCCACTCCCTGCGCGCCCGTAGCGAATCGCCCCGGGACCTGGACGCGGTCCGGCGGATCGACGCGGTCGGCAACCGGATCTTCCTCGACCCGGTCTTCCGCGGACGCCTCCCGGACGACCTCGTCCGTGACACGGCGGCCCTCACCGACTGGTCCTTCGTGCGGGACGGGGACCTCCGGACGGCGGCCGCCCCCGTCGACTCGCTGGGCGTCAACTACTACTCCCCCACCACCGTCGCGGCCGGCAGCTCCCCGGCACCCTCCCCGTGGGCAGGTGCGGAACGGCACGTCCGCTTCGTGTCCGTCCCCGGGCCGCGCACGGCCATGGACTGGCCGGTGGATGCCGACGGACTGCACGGGCTGCTGCTCCGGCTGCGGAAGGAGCTCCCGGACGTACCGCTGGTGGTCACCGAGAACGGGGCGGCGTACGAGGACTACGCCGACCCCTCGGGGCAGGTGAGGGACCCCGAGCGGGTGGCCTATCTGCACGCCCATCTGGCCGCCGTGCACCGGGCCGTCGAGGACGGCGCCGATGTGCGCGGCTACTTCCTGTGGTCCTTGCTGGACAACTTCGAATGGTCCTACGGCTACAGCAAGCGCTTCGGCATCGTCCACGTCGACTTCCCCACGCAGCGCCGGACGTTCAAGAGCAGCGCCCACTGGTACGCGGCCGTCATCGCCCGCGGCGGCCTCGCCCTCTGACCGCAGCCGCGGCATGCTCCGTCGCGGTCGTCCACAGGTCTCCGACGGTCCGGTGACACGGACCGGCCCCGGGTGGAGAATCGATCGGGGACCTGGATGCGGCGGAGGGCGGGGGCGCTGATGGGCGGTCGGGTGTTGCGGTGGGGGCTGGGCATCGCCGTGGCCGGATTCCTGTTCTGGTACGGCTCGTACTACACCACGATCCTGGTGTGGGAGCTACGGAAGATCTTCGCCTGGCTGGCGTTGCCGCTGCTGTTCCTGGCGGGCGTCGTGGGGGTGTCGCTGCTGGTGCGGTGGCGCCGTCGCCGGGCCGGGCACACCGTGGGCATGGAGCACGCCGGCGCACTCGGCTGCCTGGGTGCCGTCGTCGGGCTGGGGCTCGCCGCGGTCTGGCTGGTGTACGGCGCGTACCTCCAGGACCGGGCGTACATGGCCGACGCCACGGTGGTGAGCGATCCCGTGCCCGCGCTGACGGCCCGTGCCCCGTACGTCGTGGGCAAGGCCCAGGCCGCACCGCACCTCGGCGATGTCACCGGTGAGATAGCGGACATCACCTACCTGCCCGACTCGGACCGGTTCGCCACCCTGGTGGAGCGGCGCGGGTGGCTGGCCGGTTACGAGGTCGGTCTGGTGCAGGACGTTCCGCTGGGCGGCAGCAGCCGCAGCCAGGAGCGCTGTGCCTTCGACGTGTCGGCCGCCGATGCCCGGATCAGCGGCTGGTTCTCCCACAATCTCGGCCGGAAGATCTCGGCGAAGAAGCGCTGGGTGCGCTTCGAGGCCGACGACGCGTACGTGACCTGCTCGGCCGGCACGCCGGTGGTGGTCGTCCCCCTCAAGCGGCAGACGGGGCTCTTCGTGGTGACCGAACGGCCGGCCGGGGCCGCGCTCTACGACGGCCGGACGGGCAAGCTGACGATCACCGACGACACGTCCGCGGTCCCGGGACCCTCCTACCCCATCAGCCTCGCGGCACGGCAGCGGGAGGGCACGGCCGCCGTGGGCGGCTTCAGCGACTGGTGGTTCGAGCGGAGCGGGTGGGACGCCTCCGAGGACGGGGCGAACGAGGGCAACGAGTCCGAGTTCACGCTGCGGTACCGGGACGGGGACGGGGGCAGTGCGTACGTCACCCCGCTCACCCCGCAGGGGGAGGCGAGTTCGGTCGTGGCCGTGTCGACGGTACCCACCCGCCACCGGGGTGGCGGGCTCGCGCCGATGACGATCCACCGCCTCGACCCGACCTGGTCGTCCCCCAAGGCGCTGGTCGCGCTGATCAAGGCGGAGTACCGGGACGTCTGCTGCTACAACGACGACGAGGTCTTCGAGGTGACACCCACCGGAGGCAGTACGTGGACGGCGACCGTCGGCAGCGAGCAGAACATCCGCTACCGGGTGGAGGGGCGGGGGCTGTTCGCCGGACGCGAGGCGACCTGTCTGAAGGCGGCCGACGGCGCGCTGATCCGGTGCGCGTACGCGGCGCCCGGCTCCCCGGAGGAACAGGAACTCCGGCGCCGGGAGCAGCAGAAACAGCAGGAGGCCGCACGCCCGAAGAACCCACGGGAAGCGGGCGACCTCACGCAGTACACCAATGAGGAGCTGGCCGAACTCCAGAAACAGGTGAGCGACGAGATGGTCCGCCGCTTGAAGTCCGGCTAGCTCAATGGAGTGTCACAGGCCTGGCCGCATGCGCTGCCGCAGCGCTCGGCGGTGGGTCGAGGGCGTGGTCAGTCGCAGGTGGTCAGGGTCAGGGCCTCGATGGCCAGGCTGCGGCCGGTGGTGCCCAGGTGGATCTCCTGTCCGCGGGTCCTGGGCTGCCAGCCGATGCCTTGTACGTGGGCCCGGCCGGCGAGGGTGCCGTGGTCGGTGCGGAGTTCCAGGGCCTCCAGGCGTAGCGACCGGCCGGTGGTGCCGACTTCGGCCGTGGCTCCGTCCGGGATCCTGACCCATGGCTGCCAGCCGATGTTCTGTACGTGGGCACGGGCCCAGAGGCCGCCGGTTCCCGTGGCCGAGAGGCGCAGTGCTTCCACCGGCCTGCTCTGGCCCACGGTGCCGACGCCGGCGCCATCCGCTCCGGTGACGTCCTGCCAGCCGGTGTCCCGCAGGTGAGCCTGGTAGCGGATGGTGCGGCCCGGTTGTGCCGGGGTGGCTTCGGGGTCACCGCAGGCGTTCTGCCGGGCGATGTCGTTGAGGGCGATCACCGCCCGTTGCAGGGCGCCGGCGGGTACGCCCGCGCCGTTCTGGTTGACGTCGTCCGTCATCACGACGTTGAACTGGTCCACGGCCGGGTGCTGCTGCCACGGGCCGGTCAGCAGGGTGAGGAACCGGGCGTTGAAGCCGTGGGCGAGGTTGAGCATGTAGGCGTCGGCCGCCTCACGGGGCACCGCGCCGATCGCCGCGCCCCACTGCGCGAGAACGGCTCCGGGGACGGTGATGTCGGGGGTGATGAGGCCGCTGAGCGAGAACAGTCCTGCCGGGCGGGCTGCCTGGGGCCAGTTGAGGGCGCGGTCGTCGAGGGTGAGGGCGGAGGCGTAGGTGCGCTCCGCCGCACCGGTGCTGTCGAACAGCGCGCCCAGGTAGTCGTACCAGGAGAGCGAGGCGTAGGCGTAGCTGCCGCGGTCGGCGGAGTCGGAGGACGGCCAGAGCAGGCCGCGCTGGTCCTCCCGCCCGTCGCCCATGACGATGACGTTCCGCCCGGCGTCGACGAAGGATCCGTAGGGGCTCTGCGGGTCGTACGCGGACCTCGGGGCGATGCGGTCCCGGCCGACCGCGTCCATGAGGAGGTCCGCCGCAGCGCCCCGGGCCGTGGGCAGCTCGGCGGCCGGCGCGGTGACCGAAATGCGCAGGAGCACGAGTTCCGCGGGATGGCGACGGAGCCAGTCGGCCACTCCGGCCACCTCGCCCGTGCGTCCGTCGGCGTCGAAGAACAGGTTGCCCAGAGGTGAGCCGTGGTACGTGTACCAGCGGCCGTCCTGCTTGCACAGCCTCAGGTCCAGCACGCGGGCGCCGCCGTCGAGCTGGTCGGTCAGGCTTCCGCTCTGGGTGCGGGCCATGCTCGCCGCCACGGCCGGGTAGGCCCGGGCCACGTCGTATGCGTCCCCGGAGGTGCACAGGCCGCTGCCGGGGCGGATGCTCCAGCTGCCGGCGTCGTGGCTGCCGGGCATGGCGATGGCGTTGAGCGGGCGGTCGTGCAGCCGGTTGCCCCTCTGCCCCATCCAGTTCTCCAGGTCGGCCGCTGCCGTCCCGGTCCCGGTCCCCTTGCCGGTGGCCGACAGGGCGCTACCGGTCGTGGAGGCCGGATTCGGCGGTGGGGCGGCCGTGCCGGTACCGGCCGCGACCAGGACGGTCAGGGCGGCTCCCAGGCAGGCGGTGAGGAGGGCGCGCGATCTCGGCGGCAATGGGGATCTCATGGCGCTCCAGGCGGGACGGGTGGCGGATGGGGGGACGGACCGCAACACTGCCGCATTGTCATGCACGCGCCAAGTCATTGATTCGGTCGTGTTGCGGTTCGGTCGGGTTCGATTCGGTCAGGCTCGATTCGGTCGCGTCCTCCCGCCCGGGTGGAGCGTCGGGCACGCACCGGCGATGGCCTGCGCGGTCGGCCGGGCCCCTGGGCGCGCCCCTCGCCGCCCACCGCGAACTCGCGCCGGGCGGGTGTCAGTACGAGTGGTCGACCGTGACGTCCGCCGACAGGCGCAGGGCCTCTTCGGCGGGGGCTCCGCGGAGGTGCAGCAGGGCGAGGGTGAGGGCGTCGATCACGGTGAGGTGGGCGAGACGGCTGGCGACGGTCTCCAGGCCGAAGACCAGGTCCTGGCCGCCGGCCACGAGTGTGCAGTCGCCGGCCTCGCTGAGCGGCGAGCGGGCGTAGCTGGTGAGGGCGACGACGCGGGCCCCCGCCTGACGTGCGCGGCGGGCGGCGTCCACCGTGCTGCGGGTGGCGCCGGTGTGACTGACGGCCAGGCAGACGTCGGCGGACGTCAGCTGCGAGGCGGCCAGTTGCGCGGTCAGCGGGTCGGCCGGCGCGTCGACCGCGAAGCCGAGCGCGCGCAGCCGGTAGGCGGTGTCGAGGACGACAGCGCCGGACAGTCCGGCGCCGACCACCAGCACCCGGGCAGCCGGGTCGAGCAGGACGGCCGCCGTGCGCAGTCGCTCCGGGGTCACCGTCGCCGCCACCCCGTCCAGGGCCTCCCGGCCGGCGCGGACCGTGTCGGCCAGGGCACGCGCGGCCGGGTCCCGGTCCCGGGAGGGCTCCTGGGCGGGCGCCTGCCGGGCGGCGGCGAGCTTCAGCTCCTGGTATCCGCGGAACCCCAGCCGCTGACAGGCCCTCACGACCGAGGACGGCGCGGTCCCGGCCAGGGCCGCGACATCGCTGACGCTGAGGTGGACCAGCCCGGCGCCCTTGTCCAGGACGACCCGGGCCACCCGGGCCTCGGTGTCGCGCAGGTCGGACAGGTGGGCGCGGATGTGGGCGGCGAGCCCGCCGTCGCCCACCGGGGCCGCCCCGCCGGTCTTGGAATCAATTTCCATATGATTACCTTAGCAAGGAATTCTGTTCCAGATTCGGTCTGCCACGGGGAGCGAACGTGCCGGGAATCGTGCCGTCCATGTCGGGCTCGGCTGCCGTGCCCGTCGTCGTCCTCGCCTCGGCGGTGCTGCACGCCGTCTGGAACGGCCTCACCCACGGCCTGCGCGACAAGCTCGCCGGCTTCACGCTCATCAGCCTGGCCTCCGCCGGGTGCGGGGCCGTCCTCGTCTGCCTGGCGCCCCTCCCGGACCCGGCGGCCTGGCCGTACATCGCGGCCTCCGCCGCGCTGCAGGTCGCGTACCAGCTCCTGCTCCTGCGCGCCTACCAGCTCGGCGACTTCGGGCAGATGTACCCCACCGCCCGGGGCACCTCGCCCCTGGTGGTGGCCCTGGTCTCCACCACCGTCCTCGGCCACTCGCTGCCCGCCGCACAGGCCCTGGGCATCGCCGTGATCTCCTGCGGCCTGGCCGGTCTGGCCCTCGCCGACGGAGTTCCCGGCCGGGCCCATGTGCCCGCGCTGGCCGCCGCGCTCGGCACCGGGGTGATGATCGCCTCGTACACCCTCGTCGACGGCAGCGGGGTCCGGGTCTCCGGCAGTGTCTTCGGCTACATCGCCTGGCTCTACCTCTGCCAGGGACTCGTCCTCCCGGTCATCGCCTGGGCCCGCCGGGGGCCGTCACTGCTCACCACGCTGCGCCCGCTCTACGGCCGGGGGCTGGCCGGCGGACTGATCTCGCTGGTGGCGTACGGGCTCGTCGTATGGGCACAGTCCCGCGGCGACCTCGCCACCATCGCCGCGCTGCGTGAGACGAGCATCGTCTTCGGCGCCCTGATCGGCGCGGTCGTGTTCCGTGAACGGCTCGGCCACCGGCGCCTCGCCGCGAGCGCCGCCGTCCTGGTGGGGATAGCGGTGCTGCAGCTCGGCGGCGGCGCGTGAGAGCGGGGTGTCAGGGCGGGTGTGCGGGAGGGACGGGCGAGGTGGGGGCGACGCCGGCTCCCGCGTTCGCGTCACTGCCGGCGCAGCTCCCCGAACCAGCGCACGATCGCTGACGTGGCGGCGACGTTGGAGCCCAGATGACGGGATCCGTGGTGGTCGACGGCTCCGAGATCGACAACCGGGGCGTCCACCCCGTTGCCGAGCAGGGCGGATCGGCAGCGGTTGGTGTTGGCGGTGACGGCCTGCTCGTCCCCGCTCGCCATGTAGAGCCGGACGGGGGCGCGCGGAGCCCAGTCGGTGCAGACCGCGTCGGTGCTGCGCAGCGCCGCCGCCAGCGGGCCCGTCGGATGCGCGAGCAGCTCGCGGCCGTGTTCGGTCAGCAGCTCGTCGAGGGTGCCGGGGGTACCCCGCATCAGCTGCTCTCCCGTGTGCGCGCCGTCGAAGAGCGCCTCGACGGTGCTGTCGTACGGGGCTCGGAAGACCTCACCCGGGCTGTCGTAGATGGCGTGGAGCCGTTGGAACGCCACCAGGGTGTAGGCCGCGTACAGCACGCCGGCCTTGGGTGCCAGCCTGCCCCCGAGCAGGGCGGGCAGCTCCGTGCCGCCGAAGTCGTACGCGCCGCTGACCGGTGCCAGTGCGCCGAGCCTGAACCAGCGGTCCTCACCTGCCTGGAGAGCCCGGCCGAGGCCGAGTGCCGCCGAGGCGCCCTGCGAGAAGCCGGTGACCATGACCTTCCGCTCCAGCACGTGTCCGGTGCGGGGCGCGAAGGCCCGGGCCGCCCGCAGCATGTCCAGGGACGCCGTGGTCTCCGAGCCGATGTCCATCCAGGGGTGCAGGCCCGGCCCCTTCCCCATTCCGAGGTAGTCGGGCGCGATCCCGGCGGCACCTGCCGCGGCGTGGGCGATCACCGGTGCGGACACGAAGGCGCGGCGCTGCATGGACGGGGAGTCGTCCTTGTGGCTGCCGGTTCCGTGCGCGAAGGAGACCGCGTGCAGGCGTTTGGCACTGTTGAGCGGCAGCACGAACAGTCCGCTCGCCGTGGTGGGGCGGCCGTGGGGATCAACGGTCCGGTAGACCAGCCGGTACGCGACCACGCCGTGCCGGACGGTGTCGTCTTCGAACCCGGCCGCTCTCAGCTCGGCGGACACCTCCTGAGGGGTCGCGAGCGTGTACAGCTCCTCGGCGGACACCAGCGTGCCCCGGTATTGCTCACCGCGGTGCTCCCCGTGGTGCTCCTGGGTCGCGGCACGGGGTGCGGGCGCGGCGGCGGCAGTGGCGACGATCGGCCCGCTCAGGATCAAGCCGCAGCAGACGGCTGCTCCCAGTGCGCGCAGGCCACCGCGGTATCGGACTGCGCCGCGGGAGGACGGGGAGGCGGGGATGGGCACGATTTCCTCCAAACATGGTTTCGGCAAGGCACGTTCAGCCTCTCGGGCTTTGACCGACGGCACACTGGTGCCAGCCCCAGGGGGATTCCTCGTGCCCACCCCCGGTCGCGTTGCCGCCCGAGGGGCGGCCACCGCCGTGGAGAGCGGCGGGGCCGGCGCGCTGCGCGCACCGTTTCGGCGCTGGTGAGGTGAACCCGTCCCCGGATGGCGGCGGGCAGGCGTGGCTGCGGTGGCAGTCCGCCGGTTCGCATCGAAGACTCGTCGCCGGGGACGCACACGAGGGAAGGGCGCCGGACGATGTCGCAAGCCGAGGAAGAAGGCGTCACCGCACGCCCGGTCAGCGGGCCGGATCGGGGGCGGAGCAGGGTCGGCCGGCTGCGGGCTGCGCTCAGGCGGACCAATCTGCTGCCGGCGTTCCTGGTGCTCACGGTCATGATGGTGGCCCTGTGGCTCATGGGGATGCCGTTCTTGCAGGCCCTGACGATTTCGGCCGCGGTGAAGATCGCCATGGCTCTGCTCGAACTCCGCCGGCTGCCCGACCCTCCCGGTGGCCGGCCGACGCAGGTCACCGGTCGGCTCTCGTGAGAGCCGTACCACCGGAGTCCGGGCCGGGTCCCGGGTCCCGGCCGTAGGGCCGGCCCGCGTACGGCCCGCGTACGGAAGGATGCCTGATCATGCAGCTCACCGTCCTCGGTGCCACGGGCCCCATCGGCCGGCTGGTACTCCGGCAGGCCCTCGCGGCCGGGCACCGGGTCACCGTGCTGGTGCGGGACGCGGCCCGGCTGCCGCAGGGGGACGACGGGCGCGTCACCGTCGTGGTCGGCGATGCCGCCTCCGCCGCGGACGTCGAGGAGGCGGCGCGCGGCAGCCAGGCCCTGATCTGCGCCCTGGGGCCGGGCAAGGACTACAAGTCGACGCTCGCCACCCGCACCGCAGGTCCGGTCCTGGAGGCCATGGCCGCCGCCGGGGTGGAGCGTCTCGTCTGGCTCTCGGCTCTCGGCTCCGGTGCCACGTCCCGGCGCCAGTCGCGCTTCCAGGCCGCCGCGTCGAAGCTGGTGATGGGCACCCTGATGGCGGACAAGGGCATCGCCGACGAGACCATCGCCCGCAGCGACCGCGACTGGACCATTGCCCTGCCGGTGCTGTTCCGCGAGGGCCCGGGTACGGGCGACTACGAGACGATCCCGCTGGACGGCACCCGGGGGCGCGTAGGCGGAAGGATCAGCCGCGCCGACGTCGCGGACTTCCTGCTCTCAGCCGCGACCGGCGGCGCATGGGTCCGTCGGCGGGTGATCCTCACGCGGTGAGCGGTCCGGGCGTCCCGGCTAGGACTCCAGATAGCGGAGCACTGCCAGCACACGCCGGTTGTAGTCCGTGGTGTGTGCGAGCTCCAGCTTGTCGAAGACCGCGTTGAGGTTCTTCTCCACCGCACTCACCGAGATGTGCAGCTCCTTCGCGATGGCCGTGTTGGTCAACCCCCGTGCCAGGGCCTCCAGCACCGTGCGCTCGCGCGGGGTGAGCCGGGACAGCGGGTCACCGTGCGCACTGCGGACGACCAGCTGACGCACCACCTCGGAGTCGATCACCGCTCCGCCCGCGTGGATGCGTTCCAGCGCGTCGAGGAACTCGTCCACCTGCGCCACCCGGTCCTTGAGCAGGTATCCCACCCGTTCGGCGTTCGCCGCCAGCAGCCGGGCCGCGTAATTCCGCTCGACGTGCTGAGACAGCACCAGTACCCCTGCCTCCGGCAGCCGCTCACGGATCTCCACGGCGGCGCGCAGGCCCTCGTCGGTGTGGGTCGGCGGCATCCGGATGTCCACCACGACGATGTCCGGCCGCCGCGCGGCGGTTTCCTCGACCAGCGCGTCCGCGTCGGGAAGCGCAGCGAGCACTTCGTGCCCCTCCTCGACGAGCAGCCGTACGAGGCCCTCCCGCAGCAGGGTCGAGTCCTCGGCCAGGATCACGCGCACGGCAGCTCCGCGGTGACGGTGGTGGGTCCCCCCGGGGGGCTGTCGAGGTGCAGTACGCCGTCGAGGGCGGCGACCCGGCCGAGCAGGCCGGACAGGCCGCTGCCCGCGGGGTCCGCGCCGCCCGAACCGTCGTCCTCGACGCGTACGGTCAGGACGGGTCCGCGCCGCGCCACCCGGACGGAGACGGCGGAGGCACCGGAGTGCTTGGCCGCGTTCGTCACGGCCTCGCAGACCACGAAGTAGGCGGCGGTGCGCACCGGGCCGGGCAGCGGCCCGGCGACGTCGTACTCGGTGCGCAGGGGGATCGCGCACCGCTCCGCCACCCCGCCCAGGGCCTCCTCCAGACCCAGGCTGTCCAGGGCGGACGGGTACGCCCGCCAGGCCACCTCGCGCAGTTCGGTCAGTACGTCCTGGGACTCCCGGTGCGCCTGGAGCAGCAGGGCGTCCGCCCGCTCCGGGTCCCGCTCTCGGCAGCGGCGGGCCCTGCCCAGGAGCATGGCGAGGGCCACGAGTCGCTGCTGGACCCCGTCGTGCAGGTCCCGCTCGATCCGGCGCCGCTCGGCGTCCACGGCGCGGACCACTGCGGCCCGGCTGACGGCCAGTTCCTCGATGCGGGCGCGGAGCCGTTCGTGCTCGGAGGGGCCGAAGCACTCCCGGGCGATCCGCGCATCGAGGGAGACCAGGGAGAGCAGGCCCTGGAGGTCGAGGAAGAGCAGCACGCCGCCCAGGAGCACCTGCGTGGGCAGTTCGGCCCAGTCCAGGGTGCCCCGTACGGCGCCCGAGACGAGGAGAGCGGCCAGGGCCGCGCCGAAGGCGAGCAGGGCGAGGACCATCGTGCACAGCAGGCCGTCGTAGCAGCGGACGGCCAGGAAGCGGAGGATCTTGGGGCCGGATGCCTCGTAGTGCTCGGGGAAGCGGTCCCCGAAGAAGACGGAGCGGCGGCGGTGTTCCAGCGCGGCGAGCCGGCGGGCGCCGCCCATCAGGAAGCCGAGCGCGTCCGGGCGGGTGCGGGGCCACAGGAGGAAGGGCCCGAGGGCAGCCCCCGTGACGAGGAAGTACGCCAGGACCAGCAGGGCGGTGGCGCAGCCGATCAGCACTCCGCAGGCGCGGAGCGGCCTTGAGGGCGGCCGGGATGTGTGCGTCCGGGCCGTGCCCGGCCGCACCGATCCACTGATCGTCGTGTCCCCCTGCACGGGGCCCGAGCCTAGTGCGGCCGTGCGGGCCGGGCAAGATCGTTTGGCGGGTGCCGGGTGGGGCGTCACGGGGTGCGGCGCGGGCATGGGGTGGGGCTTTGTCGCGGGGTGCGGCGCGGTCACGGGGTGCGGCGGTGGCGGGCGGCGCGGCTGCGGCCGCGCAGCCGGACGGTCAGGTAGGCGCCCACGGCCGCCACGACCACCACCAGGACTGCCTTGGACAGGATGCCGACGTAGGTCTCCACCACGTCCCACCGGTCGCCCAGCCAGTAGCCGGCCAGCACGAGGACGCTGTTCCAGATCAGGCTGCCCAGCGCGGTCAGCATCAGGAAGAGCGGCAACGGCATGCGGTCGACCCCGGCCGGCACGGAGATGAGACTGCGGAAGATCGGCACCATCCGGCCGAGGAAGACCGCCTTGGTGCCGTGCCGGGCGAACCACTGCTCGGTGCGTTCCAGGTCGGACGCCTTCACGAGCGGGAGCTTGGCCCAGATCGCGTGCATCCGCTCGCGGCCGAACAGCATGCCGGTCCAGTAGAGGGCGAGCGCGCCCACCACGGAGCCGAGCGTGGTCCAGAACAGGGCGGAGACGAGGCTGAGTACGCCTTGCCCGGCGGCGAAGCCGGTCAGCGGCAGGATCACCTCGCTGGGCAGCGGCGGGAAGAGGTTCTCCAGGGCGATGGCCAGTCCCGCCCCCGGGCCGCCCATGGTGTCGACGAGGTCTGCGGCCCAGCCGGCGAAGCCGTCGGCGGGCTGCTGGGGCAGCGCAGCGAGGAGGAGAGGGTGCATGGTGTGGCCTCCGGGAAAGGGTGGTGGGGCGCAACAGGGCGCGATCCGTACGTCCGGGGCTGTCCGCCCCTCTGCCCTTCATGATGGAAACCGCAGCTCAGGGACGGTATGAGGATGGCCGCCCGAGCCGGTCCGGTTTCCCGCCCGGCCCACCCTGCGGAAAACCGCAGGGTGCCGGTGTCGATCACCCCGCCGGTGTCGATCACCCCACCGGGGGCCGACGCCGGCGCCGAGCGGGCGACAGGCGACAGGCGATAGGCGACAGGCGACAGGCGACGTGCGTCACTCGGGCCGCCGGGTTTCCGTGCCACACTGGTCGGCCACGAGCGGAGCGGCGCAGCTTCGCGTAGCCGCCGCTCGCGGCCCGGTACGGGCAGGGCGAGCACGCTCCCGAGGAAGCCGCCGTGTCCACAGATCTCGCACCCGTCATGGCCGCCGGCACCCGCTGGCTGCTGACCGCCTTCCCGCCCGCCCCCGGCGCGTTCAGCCAGGCCCTCGCCGAGGCCCAGGCCAGGCAGGCCGTCACCCTCGCCGCCGGTCTGCGCTACCCGACCGCGCTCGACGTACAGCTGCTGCACCTTCTCGGGCCGGGCGGAAGCGCCCGACTGGACTGGGTGACCGGCGCCGGTCAGGACCCCGAGGACGGCGCCTGGCGCACCTGGGTGGACGAAACCGTGGTCAGCTGGGCCGCCTGCCTCCTGGCCGACGCCGCACTCGCCGTCGATGCCCGGCACCTCGTCGACGGCAGCCTGGTCGGCGAGGTCACCCGTCTCGTGCGACCCGGCGAGCGCGAACGCCACGCCGCACCCTTCCTGCGCCACCCCGACCTCGTCGAGCCGGTCGCCGCCCTCCACCGGGCGACGCTGCTGGAGCTGTTGGCGAAGCAGAACTCCGCTTTGGCATAGGGCTGTTGCCGGCCGAACCGGCGGGGCCGCGCAGTTCCGGGCCGCGTGGATCCGGCCGGTCGCCACAGGGGGTGGGCGGGCGCACAGCCATGCCATGCCACGCCGTGCGGCGCCGTGCCGTGCCGTGCCGTGCCGTGGGGGCCTACGCCGGCGGAGTCGACCAGGGTGCCGTGCGGAGGTCGACGGCGCTGCGACGCTCCCGGCGCGCCGGGGGTTCGTCGGCCGCCTTGCCTATCGCGATCATGGAAACGATCTCCCACCCGGGGTTCGGGCGCAGCTCCGCGGCCAGGGCCTCCAGGTCGAAGGCCCGGAACTGGTGCGTGGCCAGTCCCATCGCCTGGGCCTGGAGGCCCATGTGGGCAACCGCCTGCCCGAGGTCGTAGTCGGCGAACTCCGAGTAGAGGATGTCCGAGTCCTCGACGTACCGGCGGGTCAGCGCGACGACGAGCAGTCCCGCATCCTTCGCCCACCGGGCCGAGCTGGGCGCGAGGTGGGGCACCACCCGTGCATGGTCCGGCTCGCCGGGTCTGACGGGGAGGAAGCCCCACGGTTGCGAGTTGCCCGCGGAGGGCGCCCATCTCGCCGCTTCGAGGAGCAGGTGGAGGGCGTGGTCATCGACCAGGCCGGACGGGTCGAAGGCGTAGGGGCTGAAGCGGTTGGCCAGCAGGGCGTGGACCTGGTCGGTCCGCTGAAGATCGAGAGACACGTCCCTGACAACAGCGCGTCGCGGTGATCCATTTCCGCACGCCCCGATTGCACCGACGCCGCCGGGCCGCTCCGGGCCGGCGGCAGGACTCGTCGTCAGTGCTCGCCGTCGGCGCTCGTCGTCAGTGCTCGTCCTCAACCCTCGTCGTCCGGTGGCAGGCTGGGGACGTCGGCACGGAAGAGGCTGACCAGCAGTCCGTACGGTGTGGCGCTCGCGCGGTCGGTGGCCGCATGCGGCTCTTCGGCCATGGCGGTCAGCCGGCCCTGCAGAGCGTGCGCCTCGGCCTCGGTGAGCCAGAGGTGGCGCAGTTCGGTGTGCGTGGGCTCACCGGGTCGGGCCGGCAGCATTTCGCCGAGTGCGGCGTTGATCAGGAACTCCGGCCCGACCAACGCGTCCTCGGGCACCTCGAAGCCGCGGCTGACCAGCGCGAAGTACTGCTCGGTACCGCCGCGCACCCGACGGGTCTCGGCCAGCCGGACCAGTCCGGCCTCGCGCAGTACCCGTACGTGGTAGCCGACCGTGCCCTTGCTCATCCCCAGGACGTCGGCGAGCTGGCGCAGCGTCGCGGGACGCTGGCGCAACACGTTGACCATGCGGTGGCGCACCGGGTGCCCGAGGGCCTTGAACTGCTCGGGCGCGCGCAGCACGAGCCGGTCCTGCTCATCGCGGTCCTGGTCATCGTGGTCCTGGTCATCGTGGTCCTGCTCATCGCGGCGGGAGTCGTCACCGCGACGCTCATCGCGGCGGTGCCGGTCACCGTGGCGCTCGTCCTCGTCGGCATCGCTCCCGTGCACGGGGGCCTGATCTTCTGCCATGGCGAAAGTGTCCACGAAAATAAACACTTTTGACAACTCCGCCGCGGCGGCCCCACAATCCTCCACGAAGCAAGTGGCGGGAATTCTCGCCACTTAACCCCGGGAATCCACAGGAGTCCGATGCCCCTCGCCACGGCCCGCGTCACCACCACCCGCCCCTCCCGCTACGTCAAGCAGCTCGTCTCGCACATGGGCCACAAGGTTGCCGCCACACTCGCACCCGACGGCCGCGGAACGATCACCCTCACTTCCGGGACCTGCACCCTCAGCCCCATGGCGGATCGGCTGGAGCTCACCGCCACCGCGGTCGACGCCCCGTCGCTGGCACGGGTCCAGGACGTCATCACCCGGCACCTGGTGCGCTTCGCCACCCAGGAGGAACTCGCCGTCGAGTGGACCTCCGCGATCGACGGCGGCGAGCTGGAGCCCACGGCCCCCGTCGTCGGCGAGTACCTGCTCGCCCATCACACGCCGGTCGACGGCGTACTCGGCGAGCTGGCCGTCGCGACCCGCGAGGCCGCCGCCGATGCCGCGCACATGCAGGTCTCCTCGGACGAGGGCGCACTGCTGACGATGCTGACCCGGCTGACCGGCGCCCGCTTGGCCGTCGAGATCGGCGTCTTCACCGGCTACTCGGCCCTTTGCATCGCCCGCGGCCTGGAGGAAGGCGGACGGCTGATCGCGTGCGACATCAGCGAGGAGTGGGCCGCGATCGGCCGACCGTACTGGGAGCGCGCCGGCGTCGCCGACCGGATCGACCTGCGCGTCGCCCCCGCACTGGATACGCTGCGCGCCCTGGACGCGGAGCCGGTGATCGACATCGCCTTCATCGACGCCGACAAGGGCAACTACCCCGCCTATTACGAGGAGATCGTGCGCCGGCTGCGTCCCGGCGGGCTGGTGGTACTGGACAACGTCTTCCTCGGCGGCCGCGTCCTCGACCCCGCCTACGGGGAGGAGCACCACGTGGCGGTGCGGCGCCTGAACGACATGATCGCGGCCGACGAGCGGGTGGACGCGGTGATGCTGCCGGTACGCGACGGCGTGACGATCGCCCGGCGCCGCTGACCGGCGGTGGGGAGGCCGTCCGGCTCCAACCGCCGGGTTCCGGCCGTCCGGCTCCGACCGTCCGGTTCAGGCCGTCCGGCTCCGACCGTCCGGTTCAGGCCGTCCGGCTCCGACCGTCCGGTTCAGGCCGTCCGGCTCCGACCGTCCGGTCCGGGCGGTCAGAGCACGGGGGCGGGAGTGGGCCCGCTACTTCACGGCGATCAGGTCCACGACGAAGATCAGGGACTCGCCGGGCCTGATGGCGCTGCCGGCGCCGCGGTTGCCGTAGCCGAGGTGCGGCGGGATGACCAGCTTGCGGCGCCCGCCGGCCCGCATGCCCTTGACACCCATCTCCCAGCCCTTGATGACGTTGCCCTCGCCGAGCGTGAAGGAGAACGTCTCGCCCCGGTTCCAGCTGGCGTCGAACTCGGCGCCCGTGGAGTGGGCCACCCCGACGTAGTGCACCTCGACGGTGCTGCCCCGAACCGCTTCGTCACCGTCTCCCACCACGAGGTCGGTGATGTCCAGGTACTCGGGCGCCGCGCCACGCGGTGCTTCGATCTCGGGCCGTTCCAGTTCGCTGCTCATCGCTCTCTCTCCGTCAGTGCTTCACGTGGGCACCGGACGGTGCATCACGTCGGCGGTGGTCGTGGACCGACTCACGCGGTCATGGGTTACCCAACCGCAGGGCGGGAGTCAACTCCGTGCCGTGGACAGGCCGTTTCCGCGGCCGTCGTTGCGCACGCCGCTCGTTCGGACACCGCCGGTCGACGCCGCCGGTCGATGCCGCCGGCCGACCCGTCAGGAGCCCTCGTCGAACAGTCCGGCCTCCACCTGGAGGGCCAGCGTCTGCAGCACCTCGACCGAGGAGACGTCGGTCCGGCCACCGTCGTGGGCCATGGCCAGGCTGGTGTAGGCCAGGGTGAAGCCCGAGATCATGGTCTGCAGAGCGGGGCCCAGAGCGTGGGCGAAGAGGCGGGCCACCTCGTGCGGAGTGGCATCGGCCGGCACGCTGACGGCCGGCAGCATCTCGTTGAGCATCTGTGTGACCGCGAGCGATTCCAGCTCCGATCCCTCTGCGTCCTCACCGGCTTCCACGGCACGACGGATTTCCTGGGCTTCCGTCAGGATGCCGATCACTCGCTTCAGGATCTCAGCTCGTTCCATCCCCGGAGCCTAGCCTCGGATCCGGCCGGGGGCGCCGGCCGGGGGTGCCGGCTGCCGACGGTGAGCGGCCGGATGCGGCCCCCGTCGCAGCCTTGGTGGCCAGGGTCGCATCCGGTACGGCGCTCCTACCCGCGGAGCCCGGATCGATGCGCCGGGGACCGGGAGCCGTCCGTGGCCCCGGCCTCCTCCGCCGGGCGGGCGTACGCGATCATGAGGGGATGGACTCGCGTTTCCTCGGCATGGATGAGTTGGTCGAAGTCCCGTCCGTGGCGGTCGTCGTCGACGTCATGCGGGCTTTCACGGTGGCCGCCTGGGCCTTCGCCCAGGGGGCGGAGAAGATCGTCCTTGCGGATTCGCCGGAGGCTGCCCTGGCGCTCAAGGCCCGCCACCCGGATTGGGTGACGCTCAAGGACGGTGCTCCGGCGCCCGGGTTCGACCTCGTCAACTCGCCGGGGATGCTGCGATCGGCCGACCTCGGCGGACGGACCGTCGTGCAGAAGACGACGGCGGGAACGGTCGGCGCCCTTGCGGTCAAGGACGCGTCACTGGTGCTGTGCGCCGGATTCGTGGTGGCGGAGGCCACGGCCCGGCTCCTTCGGACGCGCGAGTGCGACAGGGTCACGTTCGTGGTCACCGGCGAGGACGGCCGGGCCGACGAAGATCTGGCGTGTGCCCAGTACATCGCCGGCAGGGCGGCGGGCGCCGGCACGGACGCGGCCGGGTACCTCGACCGCGCCGCCGCGTCGCGGGCCGCCTCCGAGCTGACGGAGGGGGTCCGTCAGGGAGTCCATCCCGATGACGTCGCGCTCTGTCTCGAGCTCGACCGGTTTCCCTTCGCCATGGTGGCGGCCCCGGAGGGCCCGCTCATGGTCCTGCGGCCGTTCCCCGTGCCTTAGCCGACCCACCCACCGGCCCGTTCGCCGACCCGTTCGCCGGCCGGCTCGCGCACCCGCTCACCGCCCCGTTCACCGACCCGCTCACCGCCCCGTTCACCGACCGACACGCCGGCCGACGGGGTTCCGGCCCGATCGGGGACACGCCGTGTCGCCACGCTCCGGCGCGGGTCCTCGCGGGTCCTCGCGGTTCCCCGTGGGGCCTGCCGCGCCGTGGGCCGGGCAACGGGACATGCCCCGCCGCCTGATGTAGGCCTTACCCATGGGTCTCCGCCGGCGCGTACTGGTCCCCCGCCTCCCCCGGCGCGGCGGACGGCTCCTGCTCGCCGCGCCCCTGGCGCTGATCGCGGCGGTCACCGTGGTGGACGTCCTGTCTCCGCCGGAAGTCCACCTGGGTCCGTTCCTGATCGCCGCGCCCGCGGTGACGGCTTCGTTCGCGGGGCCGCGTACGACGGCCGCCGTGGGTGCGGACGCGGTCGCCGCCCAGTCGGTGGTGGCGGTCGCGCGGACGAACCTCACGGACCTCAACCACACCTACCAGATCGTCGCGCTGGTCCTGATCTCGGTCATCGCGACCTTCTTCGCATATCTGCGGGAGCGGGACGAAAGCACGGTCACGCGGCTGCGCTCCATCGCCCACGCCGCCCAGAGCGTCGTACTGCGCCCGCTCCCCCACCGGGCAGGACCGCTGCACATCGCCTCGGTGTACCTGGCCGCCGAGGAAGAGGCCCAGATGGGAGGGGACCTGTACGCGGCGGTCCGTACGGCGTCCGGCACCCGGCTGCTGATCGGGGACGCCAGGGGAAAGGGTCTCGATGCGATCAGCGAGGCCTCGCTCGTCCTGGGCGCCTTCCGGGTCACGGCGCGCCGCGAGCAGGAGCTGCCCGACCTGGTCGGCCACCTCGAGGCGGGGGTCGGCTCCGCGGAGGACGACCACGGTCCGCCGGGGCCGGGAGCCGGCGCCGGCGACCGGGCGGAGGCCGGCCACACGGACGAGGCCTTCGTCACCGCGCTCGTGCTCGACATCCCCGACCACGAGCCGGTGGTCCGGCTCGTGAACTGCGGGCACCCGCCGCCCCTGCTCCTGCGAGCGGGGCGGGTGATCCCCCTCGACACGGGCGAGGCGAGTCCTCCCCTGGGGCTGTCGGACGTCCTGTCCCCGCAGATGACGGTGGAGACCTTCCCCTTCGGCGTCGGCGACGTGCTCCTGCTCTACACGGACGGGGTCGTCGAGGCACGCGACGGCTCGCGCGCCTTCTACCCCCTGGCGCAGCGGCTCACGGCCTGGGCCGAGGACGACCCGCCGACCCTGCTCGGCCATCTGCGGGCCGACTTGCAGGCGTACGCGGGTGGGCACCTCGGCGATGACGCGGCGCTGGTGGCGGTCGAACGGCTCGCACCGCAGCGGCAGACGTAGGCGTGGACGTGGAGGTGGCGCGCATGCGTGGCCGTGGAGGTGGAGCCCCTGCATGGCCGTGACCGTGGCCCCCATGCGCGGCCGTGACCCTGCCCCGCATGCGCGGCCGTGGCCCGGTCCTGCCGCGGCCGGGCCGGTGCGGCAGGAAGGTGCACCGGCATGGGGAGCCGCCCGGAGGGGGAGGTGACCACGTACCGTCGGGCGGGGGGAGCACGGCGTGCCGTCACGGCCGTCGCGCCTCCCGGGTCGGTGACCGACCGGTCTCGTCCGTTGATGCCGCCGGAAGAGGAGGACGCCGATGCAGCTCTACGCCCAGACCCGAGCACGTCGTTGCCGGCAGGTGCTGGCCGATCTGACGGCCCTGGTGCTGGTGGCCCTGGCGGTGCGCTTCGCACTGGCCGTCCACGAGGGGATCATGCTGCTGGCCGAGCCGGGGCGGAAAGTGGAGGACGCGGGCGGAAGCCTCGCCTCCGGCCTCGGCAATGCGGGGGACGCGGCGTCGAACGTACCGCTGATCGGGGGTGTCCTGAAGCGGCCGCTGCAGTCCGCCGCCGAGGCCGGCCAGGGGCTGTCCGATGCCGGGCAGTCGATGCAGGACGTGGTGGGCCGGGTGGCCGACCTGACGGCGTTCGCCCTGATCGTCTTCTCCGTGGGGCTGGTGCTGGTCCTCTGGCTGCCCCCGCGCGTGCGCTGGATCCGGCGCAGCGCCCGGATCCGCGAACTGCACGAGGCCCCCGGCGGTGCCGATCTGCTGGCGCTGCGGGCACTGACCGGGCCGGTGAAGGACCTGGCCTCGGTCCCGGTGCCGGCGGGTGGACTCGCCGATGCGTGGCGGCGGGGGGACGAGCGGGCGATCGGCGACCTGGCCGCACTGGCGCTCAGGCAGGCGGGTCTGCGGGGCTGAGCGGCCGCATCCCCGGACCCGGGGCAGGGGCGGGAGCCGGGGGCGGAACCGGGTACGGGAGGGGTCGCGATGGCCGGCCGCGTGTGTCCGTGCCTGCCCTCCCGTCCCCTGCCACCGTCAGCGGTGCTGCGGGTTCAGCAGCGCGGCGGCGGCGGTGATGAAGGCCGCGGTCGCCTCCTTCGCCGTACGGCGCAGGGTGTCCAGCTCGGCCCGGCCGTCGGCACCGCGCAGGGCGTACGTGGCATCGGCGGCCTGCTGCGCGGGGCCCGCCAGCTCGGGCACGAGGACCTGGAGGCGGACGTGGGGCACGGTGATCGCCGTCCGGGTGTCGTGGGACTTCGTCTGGGCTTCCAGCCGGTGCTCGGTGCCGGCCTCGATCAGGGCCAGGCGCTCCCGGTGGAACATCGCCGAACGGTGCGCGTCCAGGGCTGCCGCGAAGTCGGTGACGGCGCCGAGCCGGTCCTGGCGGTGGGCGTCGGCGCGCTGCTCGGCGCGGGCGGTGACGGCGGCGCGGTGCTGGAGGATTCCGGCGGTCAGGGCGCCGGCGAGGGTGCCGACCACCGCGACGATCGAAGGCCACATGGACATGGGGTTCGGGTCCTCTCCTGGTGCGGGTCGGCAGGGGTCGGTGCCGGGGTCGGCTCATGGTCGGCGGGGGGCGGCCGTCGGCACACCGTGTCGGGCAGCGGGTGCACGGCGTCCGGCCGGTGTCGCCCGCGGCCGGTCAGCCGACGTGTTGCGAGGCCCACAAGGGGAGTTGCCGGAAGAAGTCGACGGCTTCGGCCCGCCACCTCGGCCGCCAGCCCGCCGCGACCGCGGCCGCTTCCTCGGCACTGCGCCGGATGTCGCCGCGCAGCCGTTCGTCGACGCCGTGGCGTCGGGCGAGGTCCTGGATCCGCGCGACCGTTTCCGGTGTGCAGCCGGATTCGGCGAGCGCGGATTCCACCAGCGCGCGTTCCTCTCCGGTCGTCGCCTCCAGGACCGCGCACACCGCGTAGCTGCGGCGGCCTTCGCGCAGGTCGGATCCGGCCTCCTTGCCGGTCACGGCCGTGTCCGCGAAGAGATCGAGGTAGTCGTCGCGCATCTGTCCGCTGACTCCGACCAGGCGGGCGTAGCGGGCGAGTTCGTGATCGTGGGCGGCCGGGTCCTCGCCCGCGGCGAGCAGTCCGAGCCGGAGCGGGGCGAGGATCGAGTAGCGGGCGCTCTTGTAGTCGGACACGGTGTCCAGCGCCTCCCGGCCGGGGGGCGGCCCGAAGTCGCGTTCCAGGTCGAGGACCTGTCCGATGACCGTGTCGGCCCCGGCCGTCGCCTGTACGGCTGCCATCGCCTGGCGCAGGCCGGCCGGCACGGGGGCGGTCAGCAGCACCTGCACGGAGAGGAACGCGGCCAGGTCCCCGGCCAGGACCGCCAGCCCCAGGGCCGTCTGCGGACGGTCGGGGTACCTGCTGCGGTAGGCGTGGTGGACCGACGGCGCACCGCGGCGCAGGGGCGAGTCGTCGATGATGTCGTCGTGGATGAGCCCGTGCGTCTGGAGCAGTTCGATGCTCAGTGCGGCCTCGTCCAGTCCCGGGACGGCATCGGGGGTCACCAGTCGCGCTGCCTCGTGCAGGAGTGCGACCCGGAGCCGCTTCCCGCCGCGCAACGACATGTCGCGTACGAGTTCCAGGGCCTCGGGGACGAACACGCTGCGGGACGGCCGCTGTTGTGCCAGCGCGTCGAAGTAGTCGGCGAAGAGCGCATTGAAGTGGTCCCGGTAGCCGGCCAGCCGTATGGGCACGCCGCCCGTGACGTCCGCGGTCATCGCTGCGCCCTCCCCCTGTGGAACACCTTTCGGCGGAACGGGGCGGCAGGCGGCCCGCGCCGCGGGTCCCATTCAACACCACCGGCCCCGGGGCGCCGGCGGCGCAGGTGCGCGGGCCTCGCCCGCGGCGCCTCCGGGAGTTGGATACTCTCTCCCCCGGTTGGCTTCGGGGCGTCGGCCGGCTTTGAACTACCTGATGGGGGACGGTTTTTTCATGAGTGGCACAAATCCGGCGGCCGGGCTGTTCCAGCCGCTCGGGCAGGACGATCCCGCCACCGTGGGCGGTTACCGGCTGGCGGCCGTGCTGGGCTCCGGCGGCATGGGCAAGGTGTACCTGTCGTACACGCTGGGCGGACGGCCCGTGGCCCTCAAGGTGATCCGGCCCGAGTTCAGCGAGGACCCCGAGTTCCGGCGGCGCTTCCAGCAGGAGGTGCGTGCCGCGCAGCGGGTGCAGGGCCTGTACACCGCGCCCGTCATCGACTTCGACACCGAGGCCGGGCAGCCGTGGCTGGCCACCGCGTACGTCCCGGGCCCCTCGCTCGCGCACGCCGTGAGCAGCCACGGCAGGCTGCCGCTGCGCAGCGTCCTGCTGCTGGCCATCGGCGTCGCCGAGGCGCTGCACGTGATCCACGGCGCGGGCATCGTGCACCGCGACCTGAAGCCCGGCAACGTGCTCCTCGCCTCCGACGGCCCCCGCGTGATCGACTTCGGCATCGCGCGCGCGGCCGACGCCACGTCCCTGACCAGCAGCGGGGTCAGTGTGGGCACGCCCGCGTTCATGGCGCCCGAGCAGGCGTCCGCCGGGACCGTCACCGCCCGGACCGACGTCTTCGCCCTCGGCCAGATCATCGCCTTCGCCGCAATCGGCGCACCCGCCTACGGCGACGGCAACTCGCACGCGATCCTCTACCGCATCGTGCACGAGGACCCCGACCTCAGTGCACTGCCCGAGGAGCTGCGGCCCCTGGTGACCCGTTGCCTCAGCCGCGACCCCGACGGCCGGCCCTCGCTGACCGAGGTCATCGAGATGTGCCACGGCCTCTCCCCCGAGCCGCTGCGCCAGGGCGAGGACTGGCTCCCCAAGGCGGTCGTGGGTTCCATCACCGAGCGCCTGAAGCTGCCGGAGCCGGCGAAGACCCCGCCGCCCCAGGCCCCCGCCGCGCCCACCCCGACGGAATTGTCCGCGCCGCCGCAGCCGGCCGCGCCTCCTGCGCAGCCCCCGGCCCCCGCCTACGCGCCGACGCAGGCCGCACCGGCGGCCCCGGCGACGGCCCCGGGCGGGGTCCCGGCCCCGGGTGCGGTGCCCGGTGCGGTGCCGGCCTCCGGCTCAGTCCCCGGCGCGGTCCCGCCGGGCTATCAGACGCCGCCTCCCGGCTACCCGACCCCTGCCCCCGGCTACCAGACCCCCGGCTACCCGACCCCTGCCCCCGGTTACCCGACACCGGCCCCCGGCTACCCGGTTCCGCCGGCAGCCGGACAGGTGCCCGGCTACCCCGCGCAGTCGGCGTTCCACCAGACCGGCCATCCGCCCGTCCCGCAGCGCGCCCGGTCCAAGGGGCTGATCATCGCGGGGGCGGTCGTGGGTGCGGTCATTGGTCTGGCGGTCATCGGCTCCCTGCTGCCGGACGGCTCCGACAAGGACGCCAAGAGCAGCGCCGGCGGAGACCGCAGCACCGGCACCGGGGCGACGTCGCCCGGCGGCACTCCCGCCACCGGAAGTTCCGGATCCCAGAACAAGAACCAGAAGCGTCCCGACCCCGCCCCCGCCTCGTACCAGGGCATCGACATCACGGCCAACTACCAGATCATGCTCGCCGACAACCCGCCGCGCCCCACCACGGGCGGCAATGCAGGCGTGATGTACAACTCGGCCGACTTCTACTTCTACTACGACACCCTGTTCGGCTCGAAGCAGGTCGGCACCAGCAACGGCAAGCTGGTCGTGCTGAACAACGCGCAGAAGGGCTCGCTGGAGACCTGCCGCTCGGAAACCCGCTACACCGAGAAGATCGGCCTCGACCAGCTCACCGACGGGTCGGAGATCTGCGTGCTCAGCGACGCCGGACACATCGCCGTGCTGACGTACCGCGGCAAGTCGGACTCCAAGGACGCGAGCAACTACATCACGGTGGACCTCACCGTCTGGCGCAACGCCGAGGACCCGAAGAAGCACTGAGTGCTCCCCGGAGCGGCGGGCCTGCGAGCCGTGTTCGGCCCGCAGGCCCGTGCTTCCGCGGGCCGGCCGGGTGTCAGCCGGCCGCGCGTACCTCCAGGTCGCGCCGTTCCGTCTCGGTCAGGCCGCCCCACACTCCGTAGGGCTCGCCCACGCGCAGCGCATGGCGCAGGCACTCCACCTGGACCGGGCACAGGGCGCAGACCTCCTTGGCCGCCTGGTCCCGTACGGAGCGTGCCTCGCCGCGCTCCCCCACGGGATGGAAGAACCGCTCCGTGCCGAGGTTCCTGCACGCGGCGTCCTCCTGCCAGAGCCAGTGGTGGTCGGCCCGCCCGGGCAGACGTGTCACGTTCGGCATGTGCCGCATCCTCTCTTCCGGGTTCCCGGGTTCCCGGGTTCCTGGGTTCCGGGTTCTCTTCGGGCTCGTGGTGGTCATCCCTGGTGTGTCCGGCCCGCCCGGACCTCGCGGAACACCTCCTGCGCAGGGCCGTCGCCGGGTGCGGGGACGGCCGTGGACGTGGTGACCCGCGGCAGGGCGTAGGGGTGCTTCTCGGCGAGCCAGGCGACGAGTTGTTCGCGTACCGCGCAGCGGGCGGTCCACAGGTCGTCCGGGTCCTTGGCGGTGACGATGGCCCGCACCAGGATGGTGGTGGGGGTGGTGTCGGTGACCGCGAGGTCCCAGCCGCGGCCGTCCCACGCCCCGCAGCCGTCGAGGATCTCCTTGAGCTTCTCGCGCATCAGGGCGACGGGGGCGGTGTGGTCGCAGTGCAGGAACACCGTGCCGGTCATCTGGATCCCGCCGCGCGACCAGTTCTCGAAGGGCCGCCCGGTGAAATAGGAGACGGGCATGGTGATCCGGCGCTCGTCCCAGGTGCGGACGGCCAGGAAGGTCAGCGTCACCTCCTCCACGACGCCCCACTCGCCGCCCACGACCACGGTGTCGCCGATGCGCACCATGTCGCCGAAGGCGATCTGGAAGCCGGCGAAGAGGTTGCCGAGGGTCGACTGCGCGGCCACGCCGGCGACGATGCCGAGGATGCCGGCCGAGGCCAGCAGGGAGGTCCCGACGGCGCGGAAGGCGGGGAAGGTGAGCAGCATCGCGGCCGCGGCGATCACGCCGACGACGGCGGTGACGATCCTCATGACGAGGGTCACCTGGGTACGGACGCGGCGGAGCCGGGAGGGCTCGCGGGTGCCCGAGGCGTAGCGGGCGTACGTGGACTCGACCACGGCGGAGGTGACGCGGACGACCAGCCAGGCGCTCGCCCCGATGAGCACCAGCGTCAGGATCCGGCCCACGGCCGCCTCGTGCTCGCGCAGCGGCAGCCAGCCGGTCTGCCGGTAGGTCCCGCTGAGCACGGCCGTGAGCAGCAGGACGCGTACGGACGGGCCGCAGCGGCGCAGCAGGTTCCACAGGGGTGTCTCGGGGTGACGGGCGTCCGCCCGGCGCAGGAGCAGGTCGGTGAGCCAGCCTGCGGCGAGGGTGAGCAGGATCGCGCCGCCCATGACGGCAGACAGTCGGAGAAGGCTGTTCATGACTCCTCGGAGGTAAGGGAACGGGGAACGCGGGCGCCGGGTCAGGCGTGGAGGAGTTCCTCGCGCAGGGCGCCCAGGGTGCGGTTCAGCAGGCGGGAGACGTGCATCTGGGAGAGGCCGATCTCCGCGCCGATCTCCGCCTGGGTCATCTCCCGGCCGAAGCGCAGTTCCAGGATGCGGGTGCAGCGCTCGTCCAGGTCGGCGAGGAGGGGCGCGAGGGCGTGCCGGTCCTCGACCGATTCGAGCGCCGGGTCGACGTCGCCCAGGGTGTCGGCGAGGGAGCGCGTTGACCGGCCGGCCGGGAGCGCCGACTGCGTGCCGCCGCCGGCGCCGGCCTCCTGGGGCGCGTCGAGGGACTGGGTCGAGTATCCGTTGGCCGCGACCAGGCCGTCGCGGACCTCGTCCTCGGTGAGGTCCAGATGGGCCGCGAGTTCCGCGGGGGCCGGTTCGTGGTCCAGGAGCGAGGTCAGCTCCTCCGTGGCCTTCGCCAGCTGCACGCGCATCTCCTGCAGGCGGCGCGGGACGCGGACCGCCCACGTGGTGTCGCGGAAGTGGCGCTTGATCTCGCCGGTGATGTACGGCAGGGCGAGCGTGGTGAACTGCGTGTTCCGGTCGGGGTCGTACCGGTCGATGGCCTTGATCAGCCCGATGGTGCCGACCTGGAGGATGTCCTCGTACTCGGGGCCGCCGGGGCGGTCCCGGAAGCGGCGGGCGGCGAAGTGCACCAGCGAGACGTTCATCTCGATCAGGGTGTTGCGGACGTACTGGCGCTCCCGGGTCCCTTCCTCCAGGCTCCGCAGCCGTTCGAAGAAGACGCGGGTCAGGCGGCGGGCGTCGGAGGTGGACAGTTCCCGCGGGCAGGCGATTTCCGGCAGCCCGGCCGGCACGGAGGCGTGTCCGGCTCCGCCGGTGGGGGCGGTGCCCGTGGTCGCTGCCGTCGTCTCTGCCGTTGCCGGTGCCGCCGTCGCTGCTGTCGCCCGGGCCGGGGCCTGGTGTGCTGCCTGGGCCGGGACATCTGTCGCGGCCGTGAGGGTCGCCGTGAGGGTCATCGTCTTCGCTCCTTGGGCACGGGTGCTTGCGGCGCGTTGCGTGATCGTCCAGTCATGCGGAAGTCGGCTTCCGCTTCCCTGAACCCTGCCGGGACCACGGACACACGTCAAGGGATACCGGAAAAACAGTTCTGGATTTGCTTTTCACGAGTCAGCACTCAAGAATGCCAGCGTGGAGAACGAGAGCACGCCCGGCACGGCGTCCCGCCGGAGCCGCTGGACCTTCCTGACGAACCACGCGCGGGTACTGATCACCATCGCGCGCGACCCCGGGATCCGGCTGCGCGACATCGCGGCGACCTGCGACCTGACCGAGCGCACCGTGCAGGCGATCGTCACCGATCTGCAGGCCGACGGGTACCTGACGCGGACCCGGGACGGCCGGCGCAATCATTACGTCGTCGCCCCCGGCGCGCGGTTCCGCCATCCCGCGGAGGCCGACCGCGAGATCGCCGGACTGCTGGCCTACCTCGCCGCCCCCCTGACGGCCCCGGTGGCCGACTCGGCTGCCGCCCCGTTGGTCGACCCGGTGGTCGACTCGGCGGCAGCCCCGGTGGTCGACCCTGCCGCCGGCAGCCCGGCGTAACGTCCGGGGCCGGGCGCCGGTGCCCGGCCGTTCCCGAACCGGGGTGTGTCGCGCCGCCGGACCGGGGGCAGGCGCGCTGCATGACAGCGATCCCGTTCACACCGCTCGCCGACGCCGCCCCGCCGGGGCCGCTCTGGCTCCATCTGCTCCTGCTCTCCTACGCGTTGGGCGTCCTCGTCCACAGCCTGACCAGGGGCCATCCGGCCCGCGGCCGGCGCGGCCGGCCCGGCACCGGGCGAACAGAGCCGAAGTAGGCAGACCCGGGGAAGCAGCACACCCGAAGGAAGAAGCGAAGACGCAGCGAGAAGGGATTCCACACGATGACCGACAACGTCTGGGCCTACCGCCTCACCGTCGCCCGTCTTGAAGGAACCGACCTGACCGGCTACGCGGTGGAGGCCGTCGACGGCACCATCGGCAAGGTCGACAAGCACTCCGACGAGACCGATGCCTCGTGGATCGTCGTCGACACCGGACCGTGGATCTTCGGGAGGGACGTACTCCTTCCCGCCGGCACCATCCTCCGCATCGACACCGCCGAGGAGAAGGTGTACGTCGGCCTGACCCGGCAACAGGTCAAGAGCTCGCCGGACTTCGTCCGCGACAGGGACCTCGGCGACCCGGACCACCACCGCGAGATCGGCGGCTACTGGGGCGACGCGCCGCTGGGCCGCTTCTGACCGCCCTCCCCGGGAACAGCACCCCGCCGGCGGCAGCGGGCCCCGGAGCCGTCACGGCCTCCGGGGCCCGCACGCGGTTCCGCTGCGCAGCGGCGAACCGCACGTGTGGCCGCCCCGGCCGTTTCGGCTCCGGAGCGGCGGGCAGGCGCTGCCCGTGAGCGGATGCGGCAGGCCGGGGAGGGAAGCCGGGCCCGCCCCCCACCCCCGACCACCGGGCGCTCGGGCACCCGTCGGTGCGGGGCGCGGGGGGGCTGACGCAGTGTCGGAGGAGGAGGCGTCGTGAAGGCCGTCGTCTATCAGGGCCCGTACCGGGTTGCCGTCGAGGAAGTGCCGGATCCGCGCATCGAGGAGCCGCTGGACGCGATCGTCCGCATCACCACCGCGAACATCTGCGGGTCGGACCTGCACCCCTACGAGGGGCGGGCGCCCCTCGACGAGGGAATGGTCCTCGGCCACGAGAACATGGGCGTGGTCGTCGAAACTGGACCGGGCGTGGAGCGCGTGTCGGTCGGCGACCGGGTGTCCGTGCCGTTCAACATCTCGTGCGGGACGTCCCGCAACTGCAACGACGGCTGGACCCAGGCATGTCTGCGCGCGAAACCGAGTGGGAAGCCGACCGGGTGGTGCCGGCCGAGTCCCTGGGAGCCACCGGCATCGACTTCTCCGGCACCGACCCCGTCGAGGTGATCAGCGACGCCACCGGGGGTGTCGGGGTGGACTGCGGGATCGAGGCCGTCGGCTACCAGGCCCATGACGCCGCCGGGCACGAGCATCCCGAGATGGTCCTCGACCGGCTGGTCGAGGCGGTCCGCTCCACCGGACGCATCGGTGTCGTGGGCGTCTACGTCCCCCAGGACCACGGCGCTGCGGAAGAGGGAGCGAAGGAAGGCCGTGTGGCCTTCGACTACGGGACCGTCTTCGACAAGAACATCACGATGGGACACGGGCAGTGTCCCGTGAAGCGCTACAACCGCCGCCTGCGCGACATGATCGCCCACGGCAGGGCGAACCCCGGCGTGATCACCTCGCACGAACTGCCCCTGGACGATGCAGCGGAGGCCTACGACCGGTTCGACCGGCGGGCCGACGGCTGGACGAAGGTGCTGCTGCACCCCCAGCCGGCCTGACCGGGCCGGACTGACCGGGCCGGTCAGTGTCGAAGGCGATGTCGTTCACCGTGCGGATCTCCGCCGCCATGTTGAGGCTCATCATCCGCAGGGCCGCCTCGGCCAGATCCGCGTCGATGTGGGCGACCGCGTCCTCCGCCACGACGACTCCGAAATGCCGGATGTGGGCGTCCAGAGCGGAATACAGCACGCACTGCTCGGTCACCTGTCCGCACAGGACCAGCCGTTCTGCAGCGAGTTGGCCCAGCAGGTACGCCAGAGGCGTCTCGAAGAAGATCGAATGCCGCGCCTTGACCACGAAGAGCGACTGGCCGTCGGGGGCGATCGGCTCCACCAAGTCCGCGTGGCGCCCTGCCAGGGCGGCCCGCAGGATCTCCCCGTGGTGAGAACGCCACTCCCCGAAGTTGTCGTTCACGTAGATGACCGGGGACGGGCCGGCACGGGCGTTGCCCAGCAGCGTCACGATCCCCGGGAGCGCCTTGCGGACGGACGGGACCAGGGCTTCGGCGTCCTCGTGCGCGTAGGTGCTGAGCATGTCGATGACGATGAGCACCGTACGGGGCATGGCGGCTGCCGCCTCCTCACGGGTGGGGCCCTCAGACGTGGCCCCGCCAGGCTCCGGTCTCCCTCCCCCGGTCCTCGATGAAGTTCTTGAACCGCGTCAGATCCCCCTTGACCTGGCGGTCGACGAAGCCGAGCTTGTCCCCGATGTTCTCCGCCATGCCCTCCGGATCGAAGACCATCATCAGCGTCACCTCGGTATGGGACGGGTCGAGCGGCCGGAAGGTCACCAGCCCGGACTGCTCCGACTCGCCGCCGACGGTGACCCAGGCGACCTTCGAGTCGGGAATCTGCTCGACGATCTCCGCGTCGAACTCCCGCGTGACACCGGCGATCTTCGTCACCCAGTGGGTGAGGGTGTCGCTGCGCTGCTCGATCCGCTCCACGCCGACCATGAACTGCGGGAACGACTCGAACTGCGTCCACTGGTTGTACGCGGTGCGGACGGGGACGTCGACTTCGATGGATTCCTTGACGTGTGACATGCGCTGCCTCCTGGGATGAGTGCCCTGATGTCGCGTCTGCCCGGCCCCGCGCACATCACGCACCGGGCGGGCCGGGCGGTATGGGAGGGGCCGGGCGGGGCAGGTGCCCACCGAACGGATCCGCCTGGACCGCCCGCCGGGAACCGCCATGGGCCTCACCTCCGCACAGCACCGCGAGCTCACCTTTCCACCGGGAGACCCCTGCGCGTACGACGAGGGGATCGCCTTCACCCGGCAGACCTTCGCCGACTGGCACCTGACCGATGCCGCGGAGGACTGCGGCGCCGTCCTGGTCGCCGCCGAGCTGCTCGCCAACGCCATCCGGCACGCCGACGGTCCCCGGAGCCTCTCCCTCGAACACGACGGCGATCACCTGCGGATCGCCGTGTCCGACACGCACCCCGGTCCGCTCCGGATGAGGCGACCCCGGCCCGACCGGATCGGCGGCCACGGCATCCGCATCATCGACAGGCTCACCCACCACCACTGGGGCACCGGCACTGCGGCCACGGGCAAGACGGTGTGGGCCCGCCTCGCCCTCCCGCCGACCGGCCCCGGCCCCGGCCGGACCGCAGCGCCGTAGAACGGCGCAACGCACTCGGCCGGCGCCGCACCGAGCCTGGCCCCGGACCCGCATGCATGCGACACCCGGCGAGGGGCAGACGACCGGTGCAGGAGGTGTGCCGAAATGACCAGCAAGGAGCACACGGATCCGCTGACCGCTCTCGCGGGCCCCGACCGGTACGTGGTCCCCGTACGCGGTGACATGGACTTCGAACATGCGGATCGGCTACGTGAGACGCTCACGGCGGTCCTCTCCCGGGCCCCGGCCGGCTCGGACGTGGTGGTGGACCTGCGGAACTCGTCCTTCTGTGACTCCGCCGGGCTCAACGCGCTGCTGGCCGCCCGGCAGCAGGCACGGGAACGCGGGGTCCGCATCAGACTCGCGGCGCCCAGTCACCAGATGGTGAGGGTGCTCGAACTCACCGGATCGGACGGGCTGTTCACCCTCTGCTCCGCGACGGAATGAGGGCGGACCGCCCAAGCGGCGCTGGCGGCTGCACACCTCGGCGCCCTGGAGGCCACCGTTCGGCGCACGGCCGGCCGGGGGCGGCCGGTCTGGCCCCCACCGTTGCCGGGCGTTCTCCACGGCCGCGGGACGGACGCACCCACCCACCCCGGAGCCACGGGCCGGGGGGTCTGAGCCGACCGCTGCAGTGACCGCGGCGGTTCCCCCGTCCCGCCCCGTCGTCACCGTCGTCTGCTACGCCGTCCGGCTCAGCCGGGACCGCACGGGGGCGGGAAAGCGGGCAGCTTGGTCCTCATGGGAACCCTCATCGGCCGTGTCACCGCCGCCCGGTCGGACGGCGGCGACGACAGTGACGGTATCGGCGTCCGGATTCTGAAGGCGCTCGACGCGGTGGCCCGTGCCGAGGAACTCGACGCGGTCGCCGAGCCGCTGGGCCGGGCCGTCCGGGCCCTGCCACTGGGGCGGCTGCGCGACCTGCTGCACGGTCTCCCCCTCGGCCACCCGCTGCACCCGGCGCTGGTCCAGATCCCGGTCGGCGCGTGGATCTCCGCGGGCGTTCTCGACCTGGTGCCCGGCTCGGAGCGCGCTGCGCGGCGCCTCGTCGGGGTCGGCCTCCTCGCCGCCGCCCCGGCGGCGTGGTCGGGCTGGGTCGACTGGGCCGAGGCGCAACCGCAGCAGAGGCGCACCGGCCTGCTGCACGCCGCGTCGATCGCCACCGCGGTGGCCCTGTACGGCGCGTCGTGGGCCGCCCGCTCGCGCGGCCGCGACGGGCTGGGGCGCGCGCTGGGGGTCGCGGGACTCGCGGCGGCCGGCAGCGGGGCCGCGCTCGGCGGCCACCTGGCCTACCGCCAGGCCGCCGGTGCGAACAAGGCCGAGCCCGTGGCCCATGTGGTGGCGCCCGGCTGGCACACGGTCGGAGCCGTCGGGGAGTTCGCCCCGGGCGAGGGGGTGCGCCGGATGGTCGGTGAGGTGCCGGTGCTGGTGGTGCGGGAGTCCGAGGACGTCTTCCACGTCTTGGCGGACCGGTGCAGCCACTCCTCCGGCCCGCTCTCGCAGGGCGAGGTCGTCGACGGATGCGTGACCTGTCCCTGGCACGGCAGCGTCTTCCGCCTCTCGGACGGCTGGAACGTGGGCGGCCCGGCCACCGCCCCGCAGCCGGCCTTCGACACCCGCACCGACGGTGACGGCAACCTCCAGGTACGCCTGCCCGACGCCGGCTGAGCCGGCCGCACCGGGCCGGGCCACTGCCGGCGGAGCCGGCTGTGCCGGCACCGGCTCCGGCGCCCGCACCGGCGTTCCGCTGATTCCGGTGCGAAACGGTGGTCTCGGGATCAATCCGGTATGCCGTTCCCGGCGGTCGGGAAGGCGTGTGCGGACGTCCCAGGAGATGCAGCACGGCCTGCGGGCCGCCGAGCGGATCGCCCAACTCGGCGGCCAACCGGACTTCGACCCCGCCACCCTCGCCCGGCGTGCCCACACCGACTACACCGCGCCGGACGAGAAGGACCTGAAGGCGATGCTGGAACACAACCTGCTGGCCGAGCGCATCGTCATCTCCACCTACCAGGAGATCGCCCGCTGGCTCGGCGACCACGACCCCACCACCCGGCGCCTCATCGAATCCATCCTCGAGGAGGAGGAGGAGCACGCCGACGACCTCACCGACCTCCTCGGTTCCTGACCTCCAGCCCGCCGAGCCCGCCAGTTCCACTGGATCCACCACGGTGTTGAACATGTTCAAGAGAACCCGTAGGGTCGCGGCAGAGACTTGAACGCGTTCAAGGGCATTCGGCCCCCGCTCCGGAACGAAGGACCCCCACCATGACCGACCTCCGCGACCCCGGCCGGCCCGTCCTCACCTACCCCGAACGGGGCGCGACCCGGCTGCGGCCGCTGCCCGCCGGGTACCACCACCTGCGCCACCGCACCCGGATCGGGCACGGCCGCGCGGTCTTCGCGGCGGCGGGCTCGGCCGTCACGGACTTCCGGATGCACCGGGCGACCGGGGCGCGCGTCCGGGCCGACGGCCCGGCGGTCCCCGGTGCCCGGGTGGAGATCTCGCTCGGCGCCGGCCCGCTGCGGATCGGCGTCCCGTGCGAGGTCATCTGGGTGCCCGAGGACCCCGACCGGGCCGGCTTCGCCTACGGGACCCTCACCGGCCACCCCGAGTGCGGGGAGGAGTCGTTCCTGGTGGAGATCGCCGCCGACGGCACCGTGTGGTTCGAGGTGACCGCCTTCAGCCGCCCCGCCGCCTGGTACACCCGTTTCGCGGGCCCGCTCGTCCCCGTCCTCCAGCGGGGCTACGCCCGGCTGCTGGGCCGTCACCTGCGCGCCCTGGCCGCCTCCGGCTGACCCCTGCCGTTCACGGCTCACCGGGCAGGCCCGGTACCCGTCGGCTCGCGGTCACGCCGCGCGCCAGCGGGCCCGCGCCTCCCCTGCCTTCTTGGTGCAGCGCATCAGCGTCCCGGCCTTCGTGCGGCCGGTCGCGCCCTGGGTCGAGCAGTAGGCGCCCGGGGTCACCGTCCCCGCGCTGCCGCCGCCTCCGCTTCCCCCGCTGCCGCCGCTCGTTCCGTTGTCGCGGGTCGGGGTCGGGGTCGGCTTCGTACGGGGTGCCTGGGTGGAGGTTCGGGGCGCCGGGGCCTGCGAGCGCTTCTCCTGGGTCCTGGCGGACGAACGGCTGCTGCCCGGAGTCCGTGTGCTCCCGTCCGGTCCCGGGGTCTCCGCGGTGGAGGGCACTGCCGATCCGGGCGTCTGCGCGGTCGCCGTGGGGCTTGCGCCGACGGACGCGGCCGGCTTCGGGTTCTTCTTGGAGTCCTTGTCCCCGCCGACGATCGCGCCGCACGCGGCGAGCAGGAGCAGCAGCCCCACGAGGCCCCCGCAGCCGATGCCGATCTTCTTGCTCGTGGGCATGCCGGCGGGCCCGTGCTGCTGGGGCTGCCAGGGCTGCTGAGGCTGCTGGGGACGGGGGTATCCGGAGCCGGAGGAGGGCTGGTAGTGACTCATGCAGATGTGACGCGGGGGGCGGGCGGATGGTTGTACCTGTCCGGTGGGTGGACCACCGCAGGCCGGGGGCGGGCCGGGACGGGGCGGGTTTCGTGGCGTCAGCCGGCCGGACCGCGCCAGATGTTGTCGAAGGCGGCCTCGTCGATGGCGCGCCGCTGCCGTTCGGCCGCCAGTTCCACCACGGCGTCGTTGACCGCGGCGAGCACGGCCGCGACCGCGTCATCGGTGATGTCCGGAGCTTCCCCGGTGCGTTCGCCGTGGACCCCGGCGGCCTCGGCGAGGGCGGCCAGGACGGGTTCGGCGGCGGCCCGGCGTTCCCGGGCCCGGTGACGGGCCGGCGAGTCCGCCGGAACGTGTTCACCGGCGCGTGCGAAGAGTCCGCGGCGGGACTCCCTGGTCAGCTCCCCCTCGGCCTCCAGCACGGACCGGTAGGCCGTGGAAAGGCCCCGGCCCCGGCGCCACAGCCAGTCGTCGAGCGACTCGTGCGGCTCGGTCCGGACGAGCGATGCGGCCGCCTCGGCCAACAGCCCGTCCCGGGGGGCCGGTTCGCCGGCGGGCACGATCCGGTCGTCGGCCAGCCGGAGGGCCCCTGCCTGCAGGAGGTCGATCACTTCGGCACCGGCGAGGGCCAGCGAGAGGTCGCCCTGTTCGACGACCCGCTCCGCCCTGCCGTCCAGTGCGACGATCAGCAGATCCCGTGCTGTGGTCATGAGGCCGCCGTCCCGTGCTCTCGCAGCGTGTACGTACCCGAGCGCGTCGGGCGCTCCCGCGTGAGCCTACAAAGCGGTTCGGGAATCCGGCGGAGGCGGAGCGGCCAGGCCCAGTGCCGGGAGCAGCGCCGTGTCGACGAAGCGGACCAGGTACTCGGCGTCGGCGTAGCGGCCTTCCAGGAGCGGCCGGATGCGCAGTACGCCCATCAGCTGGGCCGGCAGGAACTCCGCGGCGGGGTGGTCGGCGCTGATTTCGCCCCGTTCCACCGCCCGCTCGATCATGGCGTCGTAGGCGGCCAGTTCCGGCTCCACGAGGGCTTCGCGCAGGGCCGACTGGAGTTCCTCGTCGCAGAGGACGGCGTGGCCCAGGGCTTGGGTGAGCCGTGTGTCGCGGCCCGAGGTGCCGGCTGCGTTCCGGGCGGTTTCCCGGAGGTCTCCGGCGAGCGAACCGGTGTCGACCGCGGCCACGGCTCCCTGCCGGTTGGCGCGCAGTGCGGCGGCGACGAGCCGGGGCTTGGTCTGCCACTGGCGGTAGAGCGTGGATTTGCCGCAGCTGGCCCGGGCCGCGACGCGTTCCATGGTCAGCGCGTCGTAGCCGTGTTCGCGCAGCTCGTCCAGGACCGCACGGAAGAACTCCTGCTCCCGCTCCGGTGTGATCTTGGAGCGGCGCGCGCTGGTCGACGTCATGGGGGCAGTCTAAGGAACACCCGCGTATCGATACAACACCGTATCGATACGATAGTGTACCGATACGCGAGTGTTTCGATTGTGTACGACAGGAAGAAGGGCCGGCCATGACCGCCCAAGGCATCGAGGCCGGACCCCTGGCACGCCCGGAGGGGCCGGAAAGACCCGGGGGACCGGATGCACCGGAACGTCCTCCAGGACCCGCGGAACGGGAAGAGGCGGCGGGGCCGGCCGGATCCGGGAGTGCGCGCCGCCGGCTCATACGCGAGTTGCTGCTGGTGACCGCGCTCTTCGCCGTGTACAAGGCGGGCCGGACGCTGTCGGCGGACCGGACCGGCGACGCCTTCCGCAACGCCGAGTGGATCCGGCACGCCGAGCGCGCCCTGCACCTGCCCGGCGAGAGCGTCGTGCAGGGCCTGCTGCTGTACGGGGACACCCTCGTGCGCGCCGCGAACACCTACTACGCGGCCGTCCACTTCCCCGCCACCGCGCTCTTCCTGGTCTGGCTCCATCTGCGGCGGCCCGCCCACTACCTGTGGGCCCGCCGGGTGCTGACCCTCCTCACCGGCGCGGCGCTCGCCCTCCACCTCGCGCTCCCCCTCGCGCCGCCGCGGATGCTCCACTCCGCCGGTCTGATCGACACCGCGCAGGTCTACGGGCCGTCCGTCTACGGGGCCTCCCCCGCCGCGGACACCACGGCCAACCAGTTCGCGGCGATGCCGTCGCTGCACTTCGGCTGGGCCCTGATGCTGGCCCTCGGGATGATCGCCGTGACGCGGTCCCGTTGGCGCACCCTCTGGCTGCTGCACCCCCTCGTCACCCTGCTGGTGATCGTGGGCACCGCCAACCACTACTGGCTCGACTCGGTCGTGGCCGCGGTGCTGCTGGGCGCGGCCCTGCTGCTGGTCCCCCGGCCCGGGCCGGGGGACGCCATGGGCGCCGTGGGCGTCGTGGGCGGCCCGGGCAGCGTGGGCGGCGTACGGTGAACGCCACCGCGCTCGCCATCGGCCTCAGCCTGGGTTCCTCCCTGGCGTACGCCTCCGCCGCCGTCGCGCAGGAACGGCTGGCCCGGACCTCCGCCGCCGGGACCGCCCGCGCCCTGCTCGGCAATGGCGCCTGGTGGTGGTCGGCCTCCCTGAACGCCGGCGCCGCGCTGCTGCACGCCGCCGCCCTGCGCTACGGCCCGCTCACCCTGGTCCAGCCGCTGGGGGCGCTCACCCTGGTCGCCGCCATGCCGCTCGGGGCGCGACGGGCCGGCCGCCGGGTCACCCGCACCGAGTGGCGCGGGACCCTGGCGACCGTCGCCGGGCTGGCCCTGCTGCTGCTCCCCGCTTCCGGGCCGGCCCCGGAGGACACCCTCTCCCTCGCCGAGGCGCTCGCGGTCTCCGGTGCGACGACCGGGGTGATCCTGGCACTGACCGCCGCCCGCGCCTCCCGCTCCGGGCTGCGGCACGCCACGGCTTCCGGGCTGGCCTCCGCCGTCGCCTCCGCCCTGACCCAGACCGTGGCCGTTGCCACGGCCGCGGGGCGTGACGGATCGCTGCCGAGCCTCCGGGTCGCGGGGGTGGCACTGCTCGTCCTGGTCTTCGCCGGGGCCGGCCTGCTGCTGTCGCAGCGCGCCTACCGGGGCGGCCTCGGCGCGCCGCTCGCGGTGGTGAACCTGGCCAATCCGCTCGCCGCTGCCGCCATCGGCGTGGTCCTGCTCGGCGAACGGCTGCAGGGCGGGGCGGCGGGGCTGCTGCTGTGCGTGGCCGGCGCCGCGACGGCGGCCCGCGGGGTGCTGCTGCTGACCCGGCCCGTGGCGTCCCCCGTCCCCGCGGCGCCGGCGGACCGGGCGTACGGGGGCGGGATCGTGCGGCGCGGTCCGCACGGCGGGCGGAGCACCGACCGTCCCGCCGCCCGGGTCCCGACCCTGCGCTGACCGCGCCCCCTGCCGTGCCCTCGCGGCCGGTCAGCCGGTGCGGAAGGTGCCGCTGTACACGTCCGTACGGTTCTCCGGCGCGTCGGAGTGGGTCTCGGTGAGCACCGCCCGTACGCCCTTGCCGACCGCCACCAGACCCTGGTAGTCGCCGAGGAAGTAGCCCCCGGCGAACGGCGCCTGCAGCCAGTCGAAGACCCGCGAGATCCGCCGCTCGGTCCGGAGCTCCGGGTCTCCGTGCGGCAGCGTGGCCAGCTGGTAGGCGGTGGGCAGGGTGGTGGTGTTGCCCGGCTCCAGGAAGCGCAGGTCGTAGTAGGTGAGCGCGACCGTGCCCCGCTCGTCGACCGCGATCGACGGGGAGAAGGCAGGTACCTCCTCCGGGCTGATCAGCTCCGGGGCCCCCCAGGTGCGTCCGCCGTCGGTGGAGCGCACCAGCTGTACAGAGTTGAAGCGGCCGCCGGAGAAGTCCGAGCCCTCGTAGGCCATGTACAGCGTGCCCGTCACGGGGTCGACGGCCGGGCTGGGGAGGGTGGACGCGGCACGCAGCGGCTTGGCGGGGTCGTTCGGGTCGACCTCGGGCACGGAGGTGTCGCGGGCCACGGTGACCGGATCGCTCCAGGTCTCTCCTGCGTCGGTCGAGGTGACCACCTCGTAACGGGCATCGAGGACGGTGGTCAGGTCGTCGGCGACGGTGATCCGGTCGTAGAAGTCGTACAGGGTGCCGGTGCGGCGGTCGACGACGATCAGGTGGCCGATGGTCTGGGTGTTGGGCACGGCGCTGGTGTCGACGAACCGCCGGGCCTCGCTCCAGGTGCGGCCGCCGTCGCGGGTGAGGGAGATGTAGCCCGGGCCGTCGAGCAGGCCGGGGCCGGGCGGACGGTTGTCGAGGCGGTCCCAGACCTGGTAGGCGGTGCCCTTGCGGACCGGGTCGGCGGTGATGGAGGGCTTGTCGTTGAAGAACGGCTGCTCGTCGACGTGCGTGGTGGTGAGGTTCTGCCAGGTGCGGCCGCCGTCGCGGGAGGTGACGGTGAGGAGGCCGGTGCGCGTGCTCTTCGTGAAGTCGACGCCCTCCCCGCTCGCGTAGACGATGCCGTCCGGCCCGGTGCTCACCCAGGGGTCGGTGGCCCGTTCGAAGTCCGCGCCGCCCGGCGCGCACAGGCTGAACGGCAGCGTGCTGAGGTGGAAGGTGCGGCCGTCCTCGGTCCAGCCGGCGGCCAGACCGCGGGCGCCGCCGTCGTTCCAGCGGTCCTGCTGCCATACGGTGACCACGCGTTCGGGGTGGCGGGGATCGACGGACAGGTACGGCTCGACCTCGGTGCCGGGGTAGACGACGCTGTCCGGGGACCGCGCGCCGATGGTGCAGTCCGCGTACGGGTCCCCGTGGGACACCCTGACCAGCGGTGCGCCGTCGGGGTGGTGGGCCGCCTCGGCGGGCGTCGCACCGGTGGCCGTGGTGAGCAGGAGCGCTGTGGCGGTGGCGAGGGCGGTCAGGGGCGGGAAGGCACGCATGCGGGTTCTCCTCCGGGCCACGGCGGCCGGGGTACGGGCCGCCGCCGTCGGGGCGGCGAGGGCGGGGCGGCGGGGGCGGCGCGGGGCCCGTCCGGAACACGGGATGCCTGGTCGGCGGACGGGTCCGCCTGATCCTCTTCGGCCTCGTGACCGGAGCCCTTGATGGGCCGGACGGCGGAGTCCGCTCCCGCGTCGGCGCGGCGCCGGGGCAGACCGCCGCCGAAAGGCCGGGGAGACCTTGGACCGGTAGAGTGATGTCATCAGGCCCGCGCTGTTCAGGCGCAGGAGTGCACCGCCCGGTCGGGCACGCACACGCCGAGCCGGATCACCGGCTCCCCCACCGGGCCCTTGGCCATCGGCTCCGTCCACCTGGAGTCCGTCGCACTCCGAAGCGGGCAATTCACTTCGCTGACACGGGAGTTGGCGCCATGAGCAATGTCCTGACCCGGGCGGCGGCGGTCGCTGCCGCAGCCCTCCTGGCCATCACCGGCGCGTCGGTCGGCGCCACCCAGGCGTCGGCCCAGCAGCACAAAGCCACCCCGGCCTGCCGTCTGGCCGACCTGGACCTGGCCATCGGTCAGCCGGACGGCGAAGGGTCGCTCATCTACCCCATCCTGTTCACCAACACCACGTCGCACACCTGTACGTTGCGCGGGTACCCGGGCGTGAGCGTCCTGGACTCACGGCACCGCCAGATCGGCACCTCTGCGATCCGTACCGGTGAGCGGGTGAACACCGTGTCCATCGCCCCGGACAACACCGTCACCGCCCTGATCCACACCAACACCCCGGACGTGGTGGAGACGAACTGCCGACCGACGTCGACCTACGTCAAGGTCTTCCCGCCGAACAGCTTCCAGGCCGAGCAGATCCGCTTCCGCCTCCAGGTGTGCGGACAGTTCGAGATCAGTCCGGTGGAAGCCTCGTACTGACCCCCCTTTCCCGGAAGGTTGCACGTCCGGCAGGCCTCGGCAGCCGCGCCAGGTCATGGCGCCGGAAGCCGGGGCCCGCCCGCGGTTCGCCGGGCAGCAGAGGCGCCGTGAGACACGGCCGGGCGCCTGCCGGGCGAGGTCCGGTCCGGCGGTGAGCACCGCCCGGCGGGGGAAGGTGCTGGGCCGGGTGGCGGAACGAGGGGTGCCGCGGGGCGGCACCCGCCGGTCCCGGTGGTTGGGTGGCGCCGGAGGCCGCGTCGGCCGCCGGGGAGGCAGGCATGTACAGCGCGCTCCAGCTGCTGGCCGAGGCACCGCCGCAGATGCTGCCGGCCAGGTCACTGATGGCGTTCACCCTGGCCACGCACATCCTCCTGGTGCCGATGGGCGTGGCCCTGCCGCTGATCACCCTGATCATGCACGGCTACGGGCTGCGCCGCGGCGACGCGACCGCGCTGCTGCTGGCGCGGCGCTGGTCGGCGGTGATGGCGGTGCAGTTCGCGATCGGGGTCGTCACCGGGACCGTGCTGTCCTTCGAGTTCGGGCTGCTCTGGCCAGGCCTGATGGGCAGGTGGGGCGATGTGTTCGGGATCGGTTTCGGTGTCGAGGCCTGGGGCTTCTTCCTGGAGGCCGTCCTCATCGCCATCTACCTCTACGGCTGGCGCCGGCTGCCGCCGCGCACCCATTTCCTGCTCGGGGTTCCACTGCCGGCGACCGCCCTGCTGGGCGCCTTCGGCATCCTGGCGGCCAACTCCTGGATGAACACGCCCCGCGGCTTCACCCTCGACGCCGAGGGCAACCCCGTCGACGTGGACGTGCGCAAGGCCGTCTTCACTCCGATGTTCGGGCCGCAGTACTGGCACTTCGTGGTGGCGATGCTGGTCACCGCGGGATTCGTCGTGGCCGGGGTGTACGCCACCGGCTGGCTGCGCGGCCGCCGCGACCGCTACCACCGCCTCGGCTTCACCGTTCCGTTCACCGTCGCGGCCGTCTTCACGCCCGTCCAGTTCGTGCTGGGCGACGCCATCGCGCGGGCCGTGTTCCGTGAGCAGCCGGTGAAGTTCGCCGCGATGGAGATCGTCTGGAACACCGACACGCACGTTCCGGAGTACCTCTTCGGACGGCTCCACCCGGACGGGACGGTCACCGGGGGCATCAAGATCCCGCAGCTCGACTCCATCCTCGCCGGGTTCAGCCCCGACACGGAGGTGCACGGGCTGGCCTCCGTACCGGCGGACACCCGGCCGACGGTCGCCCAGGCCACCCTCATCCACTGGACCTTCGACATCATGGTGGGCATCGGCTCGGTGCTCCTGCTGCTCGCCCTCTGGTACGCGGTCGTGTGGGTGCGCCGGCGGAGCCTGCCGGCCTCCCCCTGGTTCTACCGCGGCGCCGCCTGCGCCGGCGTGGCCAGCGTCATCGCCGTCGAATGCGGCTGGATCACCACCGAGGTGGGCCGCCAGCCGTGGATCGTCTACGAGAACATGCGGGTCGCCGAGGCGGTCACCGCGACCCGCTCCCCCGCCCTGTGGGCCATGTTCGGGCTGGTCGTCGTGGTGTACGTCTTCATCTTCGGGTCCTTCCTGGCCGTTCTGCTGCGGATGCGCACCCGGTGGCGGGCCGATGACGAGGGGCGGGGAGAGCCGGCCGTGGTGGGGAGCCCGGAGGCCTACACCCCCTACGGGCCGCGGGCGGCCGTTCCGGCCGGTGAGGTTCCGACCGGTGACGTTCCCGCCGGTGACGCCGCCCCGCCGGACGGCGGCGACGGGCCCCGGTCCGCGGAGGGTGGTGGCCGGTGACCGCCGATCTCGTCGCCGTGGTCATGCTGCTCGGCGTCGCCGCGTACGCCTGCGCCGGCGGGACCGACTACGGGGCGGGCTTCTGGGACCTGACCGCGGGCGGGGCGGAACGCGGCAGGCGCCCCCGCGGGCTGATCGACCACGCCATGGCCCCGGTGTGGGAGGTCAACAACGTCTGGCTCATCTTCGTCTTCGTCATCATGTGGACCGGGTTCCCCGTGTTCTTCCAGGCGGTGTTCTCCTCCATGTGGCTGCCGCTGGCCCTGGCCGCCGTCGGGATCGTGCTGCGCGGCGCCGGGTTCGCCCTGCGCAAGCCCACCCGCAGGATCGCCGGACGGCGCGTCTACGGGGCCGTGTTCGCGGTCTCCTCGCTCCTCACCCCCTTCTTCCTCGGTGCCGCGGCGGGCGGGATCGCCTCCGGCCGCGCCGCCCCGGGCACCGCTCCGTCGGCGCACGCCTGGGCCAATCCGACCTCCGTCTTCTTCGGGCTGGTGGCCGTCGTGGGCGCGGCCCTGCTGGGGGCGGTGTTCCTGGCCGCGGACTCGGTGCGCTTCGCCCTCCCCGGTCTGCGCCCCTACTTCCGGCGGCGGGCCCTGGCCGCCCTGGCCACCCTCGCCGTACTGGCGGTACTCGCCCTCGTCTTCACCCATGAGGACGCCCCCCACGTGTGGCACGGCCTCACCCACGGTGTCGGGCTCTTCTTCGTCGTCGTGGCGGTGGTGGCCGCCGTCCTGACGGCCTGGCTGCTGCTGCGCGGTGCCGGGGGCTGGTCGCGGGTCACGGCCGTGGGCGTGATCGCCTCGGCCGTGCTCGCATGGGGTTTCGCACAGCGGCCCTACCTCGTCCCGCGCTCGCTGACGGTGGCGGAGGGGGCGGGCGCGCCGTCCACGCTGCACTGGCTGGTCATCGTGACGGCCGTGGCCGTGGTGCTGGTCTTCCCCGCCGTCGCGCTGCTGTACCGGCTCGACGCCCGCGGCGAGCTGGAACCCCTGACCGATGCCGACCTGCGGCGGGACGGAGCGGAGCGGGAGCCGGAGGGCTGACCGGCTTCAGCTGCGCGTACGGGCGGTGGCGGTGAAGAACTCGGTCAGCACCGGGGCGAGGGCTCCGGGGTCGACGTTGTGGTTCTGGCCGGGCAGGCAGCGCAGGGTGAAGTGGTCTGCGCGGGAGGCGAGTTCCTTCGCCGCGCTGCTCATCGCGGGGTCACCGGCGTCGCCGTGGGCGACGAGGACGGGCACGGACACGGACCGCCAGCGGTCCGCGGGCAGCGGCCGGCCGGACATCAGGCCGCTCATCACCCTCCCGTCGTAGGGGAGGGTGCGGGCGGTGGCCTCCCAGTGCGGCCAGAACGGCATGCCGCGCATGCCGGCGACGGCTTCCGCGGGCATGGCCAGGCCGGCCGTCAGGAAGTAGGTGAGCGCCCCGGCCGGGTCGCCTCCTGCCAGGAGTTCGGTGACGCGCTCGACGTAGTCCTCCGGCAGCGGGGGGCGGCTGTCGTCGACGACGAGCGGCGGTTCGTACACCGCGAGGCGGGATACGGCGCTCCCCCGGGCCACCGCCTCCAGCGCGAGCACCCCGCCGGAGGACATGCCGTAGAGGAGGACGGGGCCGCCGCCGGTCTGCGCGATCACGGCGTCCAGGTCGTCGAGTTCACGCGCGACCAGGTACTCGGCGTGGTCCCCGCTGTCTCCGCGGCCGCGGCGGTCGTAGGAGACGACCGTGAACTCCTCGGCCAGCAGTGCGGCGAGCGCGGCGTGCCGGGCCCGGGTCATGAGCGTGCCGCCGACGAGGACGAGTACCGGACCCGCTCCCTGCCGGTCGTACGCGATGGCCGTGCCGTCGGACGAGTAGGCGTGCTCCATGGTGATCCCCCCGGTTCACGGGCGCGCCGGCGAGGCGCGCGTTTCGACCGGACAGTCATATCAATGATCGTGCAGGGGGCGCGGAGCCGTCTCAGGAGCGGGCACGGGCCCGGAGACGGAAGTCTCCGGGCCCGTGCCGTCGGGGAGTGGGACGAGGGGCGGGTACGGGTCAGTCGGTGAGGTACGCGCGGATGACGGTGACCTCGGACTTGTTGCCGGCGGTGTCGACCACCGTGCCGCGCAGCGAGACGTGGCCGCCGGCCGCCGGACCCTGCACGGTGACCGCGCCGTCCTGGACCGGGAGGTTCTTCCACGTGTACCCGTCGTCGTAGGAGACGGACACGGTGAGGGACTTCAGACCCTTGCCGGCCGCCGGACCCTGGACGGTGACCGGCACCTTGAGCGGGTATCCGCCGTTGACGGTGCCCTCAGGACGGATGTCCGGGGTGAAGCGGACGACCGAGGCCGGCAGCTGCGCCTGGGTCCCGGCCGGGGCGGTGCCGGAGCGGAACCACCAGGTCGCGGTCACCTTGGACGAGGTGCGGGTGACGGTCTGGGGCCGGATGGACGTGGCCACCAGCTTGTAGGAGGCTTCGGCGGCGGGGACGGTGAAGGGCCCGGCGTCACGGAGTTCGGCGTTCTTGCTGCCGACGACGACCCCGTTGCGGTAGAGCACCGTCTTGCCCTTGGCCAGGAGGTCCGCGCCGTTGTGTCCCGCGCCGTCCGCGAGCAGCGGCAGCGTGCCCCGGATCCGGTCGCCCTCCCGGTAGAGGCCGAGTCCGGCCGCGGTGTCCACCCGGGGGCCGACGACGGCGGTGCCGAAGCGCTCCGTGTGGGTGCGGCCGCCCTGGTAGGCGCGCGGGCCGTCACCGACGTAGGTGATCTCCTCCTCCTGGGTGCCGTCCTCGTTCACGGCGTACTGGGTCGCGGACAGCTCCCACTTCGCGCCGTCGACCGCGGACAGGCGCCACTTCACCGTGTTCGGCACGGTTCCCCAGGAGAACGACGCGTTCTCGTTGCCGCCCCCGGGGAGGCGGCCCACGGCCCGCAGGGCGCCTTCCTTGCCGCCGGCCGATCCGCCGTGGGTCACCAGCAGGGTGGCCAGGTCGGAGTCCTTGAGGTGGCGGGTGTAGCCGGTGCCCAGGTGGCGCACCGGGCCGCCGAGCGCGGCGTGGTAGCCGCCGTCCTCGGCCCGCCAGTGGGTGTCCCACTGCTGGAACAGGGTGGTGCCGGCGACCGGTTCGGGTCCCTGGCCGCGGGTGCGCAGGTGGGCGTAGGAGGTCAGCCACCAGCCGAAACCGTACGTGGTCTCCCCGGCGCGCAGTTCGTAGCCGGGGGCGACGAATTCCTGGACGGCGGTGGGTGAGGGCACCGTGACGTCGACCGGCTTGGCGGTGCGTGCGTCGACGGCGACGGTGGTGGCGCGGGTGACGTCGAGTCGGGGCTGGGAGATCCAGTCGAGGCCGGATTCGAAGTCCTCCGGGTCGACGACGACGCGGGAGTCGAGCAGGTAGCTGCCCTTGGGGACGCGGATGGTCTCGGACGGGGAGTTCTCGTGGTTCTCGAAGCGCAGGCCGGTGGCGGGGCCGGTCAGGCCGTAGAGGGCGGAATAGTAGGTGGCGGGGTGCTTGCCGTCCCGGCCGGTGTGGCGGAGGGTCAGCGCGTACGACTCGACCTCGCGCTCGGCGACCACCGCCGTGCGGACGTTCTGCCCGGCGCCGGTCGCCACCGCCCGGCCGGTGTACCGGCCGTTGACGGAGCCGCCGAGGCGGGTGTTGAGGGTGAGCCCGGCGGAGGCGGTGCCGCCCGCGGGGACGGTGAGCTTCGCCTTGTCGAAGGCGAGGAACCCGGCCGGGGCGGGCTTGCCGTCGGGGCCGGTGGCGGTGGCGGACAGGTTCAGGGTGACCGGGGCGGTGCCCAGGTTGCGGTAGGTGACCTTGCGGGTCTCGGGGGCGTCGTCCTCGTGCGGCCACTGCCCTCCGGTGAAGGAGAGCGAGAGGGGTTCGGCGATCACCGACTGGCGGATGGCGTTGTCGACGGCGATACGTCCGCTGCCCTGCTGGAAGGGGCTGTACGCGCCGGGCTTGGCGGAGCCGACGAGGGCGCCCTTGAGCTGGGCGCCGGTCCACTTGGGGTGCTGCTGCTTGAGCAGGGCGGCGGCGCCGGCGGCGTGCGGGGTGGCCATCGAGGTGCCGGAGAGGGTCAGGTAACCGGGCGGGTTCTGGCCGAACCGGCGCTCGAGGACGCTGCCGGGGGCGGCGGCCGCGGTGAGGTCCACCCCGGGTGCGGTGACGTCGGGCTTGATGGCGCCGTCGCCGGTGCGCGGGCCGGTGCTGGAGAAGGGGGCGAGGACGTCGGCGTCGTCGACGGCGCCGACGGTGAGGGCGGCGTCGGCGCTGCCCGGGGAGCCTATGGTGCCGGGGCCGGCCTCGCCCTCGTTGCCGGCCGCGATGGCGAAGAGGACGCCCTTGTCGGCGGAGAGCTTGTTCACCGCGGCCTCGAGCGGGTCGACGCCGGGCGAATCGGGGCCGCCGAGGCTGAGGTTGACGACCTGGGCGCCCTGGGCCACGGCCCATTCCATGCCGGCCAGGATCCCGGAGTCGTCGCCGAAACCGCTGTCGTCGAGGACCTTGCCGTTGAGGAGCTTGGCGCCGGGGGCGACGCCCTTGAACTTCCCGCCCGACTTGGCGCCCGTACCGGCCGCGATGGAGGCGACGTGCGTGCCGTGGCCGTAGTGGTCCTTGGCGTCCGCGGAGGCGGAGAAGTTCTTCTCGGCGGCGACCTTGCCGCCGGCCAGGTCGGGGTGGGTGCTGTCGATGCCCGTGTCCAGGACGGCGATCTTGACTCCGGTGCCGTCGTATCCGGCGGCCCACGCCTTGTCGGCGCCGATCTGCCGGGTGCTCTTGTCCAGGCGTGCGGTACGGACGCCGTCGAGCCAGACACCGGCGATGCCGGAGGCCGTGGCGCGGCGGGTGGTGCCGGACTGCCGGTCGGTGAGGGCTTCCCAGAGGGTGGCGGCCTTCGCCGGGGTGGCGGTGACGGCCTCGGCGTTGAGCAGGGGGTAGGTGCGGTCGGGGCGCAGGTCGCCGGTGGAGCGGAGGGCGGACCGGGCTGCCGGGGCGGCACCGTCGTAGCGGACGATCAACCGGAGGCGTTCACCGCGGGCCTTGAGGTACTCGGGGCGGGTGAGTTCGGTGAGGTCGAAGAGCCGGGGGTCGAGCCGGCCGGAGTCGATCAGGCTCTGGGCGTCGAGCGGGACGAGGCTGGTGCGGCCGTTCTCGCGGCGTACGGAGACGGGTATCTTCTCGCGGCCCTTGGCCGGGACGAAGCCGGCCGGGCGGCCCCGGTCGTCCACGGTGACGCGGTCCCCGGTGATCAGGGTCAGTTGGGTGGTGGACCCCGGCCGGGCGGGCTGCCGGCCCTGCGGGGCGTCGGAGGGGCCGGGTGTGGGTGCGGCCGCGGCAGGTGTGGTCAGGCCCGCCGCGAGCGCGATGGCGGCGAGGGCCGCCACGGCGGCCGCCCCCGACCGCCGGTTGCGAAATGTGCGCACGTCAATTCCCCCTGGAGGACTGGCGATCGCCCGCGGGAAGAAGTTGACACCGCGGGAACCACAGTGTCACCCGCGCTCTGACGGCCAATCAATGACCGTTTCGCAACAGCTCATCGGGGGTGGAGGGAGGGTGGCAGGGGTCAGGTGTCGCGGCCGGCCAGGATGAGGTCGGCCCGGTAGTGGGGGCAGCGCGCCAGGTGCCAGGTCACCGACAGCCCGCCCTCGACGACCACCACGGTGCGCACCTGTCCGCTGTTCTCGTCCGCCCGGCACACCCGGCACCGATGCAGGGTCGTGGGGAGCAGCCCCATCACAGCCCCCTCTCCGAGCTTCCGAGCCGGCAGGCTCTGCGCGGCATACGGTCCACACCTATCAAATCCGGGCGGACCATGCCCTGTTACCCGCACGTTCGGTACGAAGAACCGCACATCCACTTCGTTGAACCTGTTCAAAAAAGGCGGCTATGCTGGTGCCGAACCAATCCGAGGGGGTTCCGATGAAGATAGTGCTGCCCGGAGGAACCGGACAGGTCGGCACGATCCTGGACCGTGCACTGACCGCGGCCGGCCACGAGGTCACCGTGCTGACACGGCGTCCTGCCCGCGCCCGCGACATCGGCTGGGACGGGGTCACGCTCGGGCGGTGGGCGGAGGCGGTCGACGGCAGCGACGTCGTGATCAACCTGGCCGGCCGCAGCGTCTCCTGCCGCTACACCCCCGGGAACCTGCGGGCGATGATGGACTCCCGGGTGGATTCGGCCCGGGTGGTCGGCGAGGCGATCGCCGCCGCCGCGCGGCCGCCGCGGCTGTGGCTGCAGATGAGCACGGCGACGGTCTACGCCCACCGCTTCGACGCGGCGCACGACGAGACGACCGGGGTCATCGGCGGTGCGGAGGCCGGGGTCCCGGACTACTGGGCGTACAGCGTCGAGATCGCGAAGAACTGGGAGCGGGCGCAGGCCGAGGCCACGACGGCCGCGACCCGCAGGGTGGCGCTGCGCTCGGCCATGGTGATGAGCCCGGACCGGGGCGGTGTGTTCGACGTGCTGTCGAGGCTGGCGCGGCTCGGTCTGGGCGGACCGGTGGCCGGCGGCGCGCAGTACGTCTCGTGGATCCACGACGCGGACTTCGTGCGGGCGGTGGAGTTCCTGATCGGGCGGGAGGACATCGAGGGGCCGGTGAACCTCGCCTCGCCCGGCCCCCTCCCGCACCGCGCGTTCATGCGTGCGCTGCGCACGGCCTGGGGCGTACCGGTGGGACTGCCCGCGACGCGCCGGATGGCCGAGCTGGGGGCGTTCGCCCTGCGTACGGACACGGAGCTGCTGCTCAAGAGCCGCCGGGTGGTGCCGGGCCGGCTCTGCTCGGCCGGGTTCACCTTCGCGTATCCCGAGTGGGACGGCGCCGCGAAGTCGCTGGTGAGCCGGGCCAGGCGGGAACGCAGGGAGGTACGCGTGCGCGCTCGTGCGGCAGCGGGCCGTGGCGCCGCGAGCGGGCACGCCGTGGGATAGGGCCCCGGGCCCGGGCGTGGGCCGATCGGCTCAGGCCCGGCGCGCCCCGGCCGTGCGGGCGGCCGTACGGGCGGCCGCCGGTGGAGGATCGGTGTGGGTGGCGGCCACGGGACGGGCCGCCCGGCACGCACCACCGCACGAAGAGGTCCGGCCATGACACTCCCAGACGACCCGCTGCCGTCACCGTTTCCCGGGCTCCACGGGGCCCGGGGCGGCACACCGGCCGCGGCCGCGACCGAGACATGACCGGCGCCACGGGCGGCGGACGTTACGGTGAGGCGGTCTTCCCGCCCGGCCGGGCGGGCGAGGCCGAGCGCATCGACTTCGGGGCCCTCGCCTACGACGACATCACCATGGCCCGGCTCCGGGCGCTCGGGGCGGGCCCGGGCTGGCGCTGTCTCGACGTGGGGGCCGGGACGGGCACCGTCGCCCGCCGGCTGCTCGGCGAGGCCGGGGTGGAGAGCGTGCTCGCCGTGGACCGCGACGTACGGTTCCTCGCTGCGCGGCCCGCGCCCGGGCTCGACGTGCTGGAGGCCGACGTCACCGCCCCGGACTTCGGCCCCGGCCGGTTCCGGCTCGTCCACGCGCGGTTCGTGCTGATGCACCTGCCCGAGCGGGAGCGCCTGATCACCGCCTTGGCCGCACTGGTCGAGCCCGGTGGTGTGCTGGTGCTCAGCGATGCCGTCGACCTGACCGGCGACCGTACGCCCGACACGCCGTACGGCACGGTGATGCGGGCGATGTGGGAGGGGCTGCGGGCCACCATCGGCACCGACGTCTCCTGGGTGCCGTCGTACCCGCAGCTGCTGCGCGGGGCGGGGCTGGGGTCCGTCGCCGCCGAGGTCCATGTGCCTCCGCTGCTGCCGGACAGTCCCATCAGCCGCTTCTGGGCGGACACGTGGGAGCGGAGCAGGGCGGCGATGCGGGCCACGGGCCTGGTCGACGACGCCGGCGTCGACACGGCGGTCCGGTACCTGGAGTCGGACGAATGCGCCGCGCTGTCGGCCGGGATGCTGACCGCCTGGGGGTGGAAGCCGTAGGAGGCCGGGGCCGACCGGTCTCCCGTGCCGACCACGGCGGTCCTTACCGGCGGTCCCCACCGGCCGTTTCTCCGGCCTTTTCTCCGGCCGTCCCTACCGGCCGTTCCTACCGGCCGTCCCGGGGCGGGTGGAGGTCAGCGGGTGACCTGCCGCGCTCGGGTCGCGACGGCGTGGGCGAAGCGCCGTACGGCTTCGGGGTGGTGTTCGAGGAACAGGTTCGGTTCGACGAGTTCCAGCTCCATGACCACCGGCTTCCTGTCGTCGTCGAGCGCCAGGTCGACCCTGGCGAAGAGCGGGACCTCCGCGGACGGCACGGCGGCGAGCGCCGCCGCCGCGACCTCCGTCTCCTCGCGGGTCGGCCGGTACGCGGTGACGTCGGGGTGCGCGATCCGGTCGTTGTCGATGACGCCCGGCTCGGTCAGCAGCGGCCCCTTGCGGATCGCGTGACTGAACTCGCCGCCGACGAAGACGAGGGCGCGTTCCCCTTCCTCCACCAGGCGCAGGTACGGCTGGACCATCGCGACCCGGTCCTGGTCGAGCAGCATCCGCGCATGACTGCGGGCGTCGGCGTGACGGCCGGGCTCGTAACGTGCCGTGTCGACGGCCCCGGCGGAGACCGCGGGTTTCACCACCAGTCCCGCGTGCTCGGGGAAGCAGTCCGGCCCGTACTGCTCGCCGGGCTCGATGAAACGGGTGGGGACGACGGCGACCCGCCGGTCCGCGAGGTCCCGGAGGTAGCGCTTGTCGCTGTTCCACCGCACCACGGACGCCGGGTTGTACAGGCGCGTGACGCGGGCCGTCCGGTCCACCCAGGCCAGGAACTCGTCGAGGCGTTCGGTGTAGTCCCAGGTGGAGCGGACCACGGCCATATCGAACCCCTCCCACACCGCGGGCCCGGCGTCCCAGCGCACGGGCTCGGCCGACAGGCCCTCGTCCCGCAGGGCTGCCACGAGCGGTCCGAGATCCGCGTCCGCCTCCAGGCCCTCCTCGCTCGTCGCGATCGCCACCCTGGCCGCACTCATGCCGCTCCCCCCATGCTCCCGGTCATATCGGTCGTACCGGGTCCTCGGTCGTACCGGTCCACACTCTATGCGGGGAGGGCGGGAGGAGTGGCTGCGGAGTGCGGCGGCGGGTACCGGCCGGCGGGAGCAGCCGCTAGCGGACCGCGGCGAAGGCCTTGGTGAAGGCGAGCGGCTGCTGGAGGACGGAACTGCACGTCGGGTCGGCGTGGTCGAGCGCGCCCGCCGCACACTGGCGGTCGCGGGCCGCGGACCACATCGCCAGCCGGCCGATGCCCTTGGAGCGCGCGAACTCCGCCAGCTGCGTCGCGTCGGAGACGGTGAAGACCTCGCTCGCGACGTCGTTGACGCCGATCATCGGCGTGACGGCGAGCGTCTTCCAGGCGGCCGAGTCGGACAGGCCCAGCGCCCCCTTGATCTGCGCCTGGGTGGCCGTCGCCGCCTGGATCGCGTACTGGCCCATGTCCCCGCTGTAGGCCGGGCCGTAGTCCATGGCCATGATGTTGACGCCGTCTATGCGCACCCCGGCCCGCTTGGCGCCGGCCAGCAGCGTCACACCCGGCTGGGTCAGGCCCTCCGGCATCACGGGCAGGGTGAAGGCGACGTCCAGCCCGGGGTGCGACTTCTGCAGCCTGGCGATCGCCTGCGCGCGGCGGTCGTTGGCGGCGGTGTCGGGGAGGGCCGCGCCTTCGATGTCGAAGTCGACCTTGGTCAGCCGGTACCGGTCGATGACCTTGCCGTACGCGGCTGCCAGGTCGTCCGCGGTGGCGCAGTTCAGGGCCAGCTCGCGGCCTGCGGCGCCGCCGAAGGAGACCCGTACGTCACCGCCCTTCCCGCGCAGCGCGCCGATCTGGGCGGCGACCTTGTCGCTCGCGAGGTCGGTGACGCCTCCCCACAGGGGCGTGCAGCCGCCGCCGGCGGTGATGAAGGCGAGGTGGAACTCCTTCACGCCGGTCTTGGCGGCGGTGTCGAGCAGGTCGTAGGCCGGATAGAGGGAGGTGTCCACGTACGGGGCGAAGCGGGCGCCGCCGGACGGGGTGCCGGTGGTCGGCGTGGGTGCGGGGTGCGTCGCGGTCGGGGTGGGCGTCGCGGTCGGGGTGCGGGTGGGGCGGGTGGACGGCGCGGTGGTGGGGGTGGGTGTGGGGGTGGCCGTGGGGGCGGTGCTGGGGCGGCCGGTCGGGACGGGCGTGGCGCCTTGGTCCGCCGAGCACTTCGCTCCGTTGATCCGGCAGGCCGTCGGGGCACCCGGACTGCCGGCACCGCTCATCACGAAGCCCACGGTGACGGACGCCCCGGCCGCGAGCTCGCGGTTCCATGCCGCGGGCTTCACGGTGACGTGCCGTCCTTCGACGGCGTGGGTGCCGTTCCACAGGGAGTCGATCCTCGTTCCGGCGGGCAGGTCGAACTGGAGGTCCCAGTCGGACTGCGCTTTCCCGGTGAGGTTGGTGATGACGTACTGGCCGGTCGAACCACCGTTCCAGGAACTGGACTTGGTGTAGACGGCGCCGACCGCGGCGGCCTGCGCGGTGCCGGTGAGGACGACGGCGGCGCCGCCGCCGATCACGACGGCGAGTGCGGCCCCGCCGATTGCCTTCGCCTTGGTTCCCGCCCTGCGTCGGTGCCCGTTCGTGCTGCCCATTGCGTGCCTGCCTGCCTCTGGTTACCGGTGGGTTGTGATGCGGCAGCACGCTAGTCGCCCCGAACAGGACAAATTCCCGATTCCGGGCGGCCGTTGAGACTCTTAGGTTCCGTTTAAGGAAGCGATGGGAGGGCCTTAAGCCATCACTCGACATCACCTGCCATCACATGCCTCACATGCCTCACATGCGTCACATGGGGAACGAGTGCAGTCGCACCGGTCCGGGCGGCCAGGTCACGTCGTCGCGCAGGGGCGTCCACATGGTCCGTAGCGGCATCGGCACGGGACCTCCGGGCTGCTCCACGTGGACGTCCTGGTCCACGGCCTGCCAGCCGAGCCGCTCGTAGAAGGGCACGAGGGGAGGTCGGCAGAAGAGCAGCCCGTGCCGCGGGCCGAGGGTGCGCGCGTGATCCAGGGCCGCGTCGACGACCAGCCGGGCCAGGCCCTGGCCCCGCAGGTCGGGCGCGACGGCCACTCCGCCCACGCCCATCACCTCGGTGTCGAATCCCCCGGCCGACAGGGGCAGCCTGAGCAGGCCCGCATGGGCGACGAGGCGGCCCCCGAGCCTGACGCCGAAGTGGACTTCCTTGGGCAGCCAGGTCAGACCGGTGTGGGCGACGCCGAACGGGTCGTCGCCGCCGCCGAGGATTTCGCTCTGCTCCGCCTTCGTGTAGCGGGTGAGACGCACGGCGGCCCGGCGGGCGGGCTCGGGTGAGGGGTGATCAGACATTCCTTCATGATCCTTCGCGCAGCCGGAGGCGCCAACCGGGTTACCGGTCAAGGACCTTGTCGGCCCCTGACCGGCCGGTCCGCCCGCTGCCGCGGCCCTCTCAGGCGCCTTCGGGTCCGAGGAGGGCCTCGACCTCGGAGGCGTAGAGGAGGGCGGGGTCGAATCCCATTCCGGTGAAGTGGCCCGCGAGTTCGAGGGACAGGACGCCGTGCAGACGGCTCCAGAAGGCGAGGGCCCGGCGCAGCGCCGCCGCGGGGGCGGGGTGTTCGCCCGCCCAGGCCCGGTGTTCGGCAAGGTGCGCTTCGAGGGGCTCGGCGGCCCCTGCCCCGGAGGCGGCCTCTACCCCGGGGGCGGTCCCCGCCCCGGGGTTCGCGGCGGCGCAGGCGTCGAGCAGGACGGCCATGATCTCGGAGGCGATGCGGACGGTGCCCTCGGGCGCCCGGTAGCCGGGGACGGGAGTCCCGTAGACGAGGAAGTACCTCTGGGGGTCCGCCAGGGCCCACCGGCGCAGCGTCTCGGCGAGGCCGGTGAGGTCGGCGGTGCCGGCCCGGGCCCGGTCGCGGAAGGCGTCCGCGAGGCTGCGGTAGGCGTCGCCGACGAGCGCGGTGATGAGTTCGTCGCGGTTGGCGAAGTAGCGGTAGAGGGCGGGGCCGCTCATGCCCATCTGCTTCGCGATGGCATTGAGGGAGAGGGCGGACGCTCCGGCCGTGCCGATCTGGTCCCGGGCGTGCTTCTTGATCTCGTCACGCACCTGTGCGCGGTACCGCTCGCGCGGGGTCCGCGCATCCGTTTCGGTCACGGTCTGCCTCCTGCTCCGCGGATGGGATCCGGATCCATCGACCGTTAGAGGCTATCACTTTCCTTCTTGACTCTCACGGAAGTGTGGTTATACCTTCTAACCAACACGAGCGGTTCTAGCGAAGGAGTTCGGTCATGGAGAACGAAGGTCTCGTCGAGGTCGTCCTGCCGGGGATCGTGGCGCCGGAGGGCCTCCGGCTGCGGCGGGGGGCGGTCCCGGCCGCCGGACGCGGGCAGGTCGTGGTCGCCATGGAGGCGACCGGTGTCTCCTTCGCCGAGCAGCAGATGCGCCGCGGGCGGTACTACGACCAGCCGCCGTTCCCGTTCGTGCCCGGCTACGACCTGGTGGGCACGGTCGTGACGGCCGGGGAGGGGGTCGGGCAGGGCCTGCTCGGGCAGCGGGTGGCCGCGCTGGTGAAGGTCGGCGGCTGGGCCAGCCATGTCGTCGTCGACGCCGAGGACGTCGTCCCGGTGCCGGACGGCCTCACCGCGGCCGAGGCCGAGACCGTGGTCGTCAACGGCATCACCGCCTGGCAGATGCTCCACCGCAGCGCCCGGGTGCGCGCCGGGCAGACCGTCCTGGTGCACGGCGCGAGCGGTGGCGTGGGCTCGGTGCTGGCCCAGCTGGCCCGAGCGGCGGGCGCCACGGTGATCGGTACGGCCTCGGCCCGGCACCACAAGGCACTCCGCGAACTGGGGGTCCTCCCCGTCGACTACCGCGCCGGAAACGTCGCGGAACGGGTGCGCGAGCTGGCGCCGGGCGGTCTGGACGCCGTCTTCGACCACCTGGGCGGCCGCAGTGTGACCGACTCCTGGAAGCTGCTCGCCCGGGGCGGCGCGCTCGTCGCCTACGGGAGCGCTTCCACCCGCGACGACAACGGCTCCAAGCAGCTGCCCGTACTGAAGATCCTCGCCCGCACCCTGCTGTGGAACGCCCTGCCCAACGGCCGCCGGGCCTCCTTCTACAACATCTGGGCCGGTCGCGCGCTCGACAGGACCGCCTTCCGCGCACGGCTGCGGGCCGACCTCACCGAGGTCTTCGCCGCCGTAGGCCGTGGCGAGGTCGTCGCCCGCATCGCGGCCCGCATCCCGCTCGCCCGGGCCGCCGAGGCCCTGCGCCTGGCGGAGTCCGGCACGGTCGCGGGCAAGATCGTGCTGACACCTTGACATCCTCCCCTCCCTGAAGGGAGGGGATTCCTAGCTCACTTCGCCTGACTCCTAGCAGGAGGCAGGGCTTACAAGATCAGCACTAGCCGGGTTGAGACCAGCCCGGACGAGCATCACGCGGGCGGAGTTCTTGTCCCTGGGGGACGAGGTTCCGC
>NZ_JBFBGR010000046.1:0-55953 GCF_040684755.1 Streptomyces sp. NPDC089799
GCCCCCCCCCTGCGGGTGTGGCCGGGGACCCGGGTCGTCCGTCCGGGGGGGGGGGGCGGGGGGGGCCCCCCCGGCCCCCCCCCCGCCGCGGCTTTCCGCCGCCTCAGCCCGTTCCCATGAAGGCCGGGGCCAGGGCGGAGGACATCAGCCGGCGCGGGGCACCGCTGCCGTCGGCGGGCACGGTGTACAGGTCTGCGCCGAAGTCTCCGGGCAGGGCGTAGACGACGGCGGCCGCGCCCCCGCCCGTCCCCACACCCGGCCCCTTCCCCCCGCCCGTCCCCGCCACCGTCTTCGTCTCCGTCCACACCACCTGGTCGTCCACGCTCCGGGTCTCGGCCAGCGGGGTCTCCCGGCCGGAGGCCAGGTCCAGCGCGTACAGCCGCCAGGGCGCCTCCGCGGGCAGGCCGGGCACGCGCTTCTTGAAGACCAGGCGGGTGCCGTCGGGCGAGAGGGAGGGACACTCCACGTTCTCCCGGAGCATGCCGACCGTCCGGGACGCCAGGTCGCCGCGGACCAGATGGGTACGTCCGCCGGTGGCCAGGGTGGCGTAGAAGCCCCGCTCGTCGGGGGTGAAGGTGACCCCCCAGAAGTTCACGTCGGCGGCCCGGTACTCCCGGCCGTCCTCGGTGCGCACGGAGAACGCCTCCAGGGACTCCTCGAAGCGTCCGGTGCGCAGGTCCAGCAGCGAGGTGCGGGTGGAGAAGTCCGTGCCGGCGTACGAGTCCCCGCCGACGAAGACCGTCCACGCGGCCAGGTGACCGCCGGGCGACACCCTGGCCCGAGTGGGCACCCCGGCCAACCGGTGGGCGGAGAGCTCCTTGAGCGAGGTGTCGAGCACCACGGCCCGGCCGCCGGGCTGCAGGCACACCCCGGTGCCGCCGGCCGCGTGGAAGCGCAGGCAGGAGATCCCCGAGGCGGTGCGCGGGCCGTCCGGCCGGTCCGCGGGGACGGTGGTGAGCTCGTCCCGGTGCGGCCCCCAGGCCATGTTCCGGAAGGCGATCCGACGCTCACCGCCCGTGGCGAGCGACACCGCCCCCCTGGCGACGCCCGGGCCGCCCTCCTGGACCCGGTCCTTCTCGGCGGCCCGGTCGGCGGCGCGCAGCACCGCGGTCCCGGCCAGTACGGCGAGCAGCGAGACGGCGGCGAACAGGACGAGCAACCGGCGGCGAGTCGTCATGGCGGGCAAGGTAAGGCCTGCGGCGGATCAAGAGAAGGAAAAGTACGGAACCCGGGCGCCCTCGTCCGCATCCTCCCTCCCGAAGGGCACCACGGGCCCCACGGGCCACAGCGCAGTACCGGTTCCGGATCCGGACCGGAACCACGGACGCGCCGGCAGAGCCGCACAACAGGCAGCAGGAGAGAACACCGCACATGTCGTACCCGCCGTACCCGCCCGAGCAGCAGCAGGCGCCGCGCCGCAAGAACCGATTCCGCCGGTGGGTGATCGCGGGTGTGTCGGTCGCCGCGCTGGGCCTGGGTGCCGCCGCGGTGATGACCCACTACGAGATCCCGCCGTTCACCGACAAGGGAAAGGCGGTGTCCTTCGGCCAGGGCGCGGGCAGCGGGGGCAAGCAGCAGCCCGCGAGCTCGAAGGTGCTGATGCCGACGGGCCCGGCGGCCTCCTTCAAGAACACCATGACCCTCCCGGACGGCACGCACGTGGCCGTCACCGAGCTGGACGGCAAGAAGTCCGGCTTCAAGGGCAAGGTGTGGGTGTGGGCGCCCAAGGAGTACGGCGACCCGAAGTTCGCCGACAGCGGCTTCCCGGTGATGATCGCCCTGCCGGGTGGCGCCGGGTACCCGAAGAACTACTGGATGGGCACCGACCTGGGCCTGCAGAAGAGCATCAGCCAGTGGTACCAGGAGGGCAAGGGCAAACCGTTCCTGCTGGCCATGCCGGTGCTGAACCCGGGCCCGGACGACAAGGGCATCTACTGGGACGGCTCCGACATCCCCGGCCAGCCGAAGATGGGCACCTGGCTGACCGAGGACGTGCCCGACCTGATGCGGGCCAACTTCCGGACGATCAAGTCCCGTGACGGCTGGGCCTTCATGGGCTCGTCCACGGGCGGGTTCGCGGGCCTGAAGGCGGTGCTGCAGCACCCCGACAAGTTCAAGGCGGTCATCGCCTCCGGCCCGGACATCGTCCCCGATTCCCCGCTGTGGAAGGGCCACGAGAAGGAGAAGACGGAGAACAACCCGGAGGTGCTGGCGCAGCGGCTGATCCAGCACAAGGGCCCGGACGTCTACCTCGCCTTCCAGGTCGGCACCGACGAGAGCAACAAGAAGACCCTGCCGGACGTGAAGAAGTTCATCGCCACCTACGGCAAGGGACCCATCCACACCGACCTGAACATCATCCAGGGCGGCAAGCACAACGCGAAGACCTATGTCCCGGCCATGGGGCAGCAGGCGATCGGGTTCATCAGCCAGGTCATGGAAGGGCCGGTTCCGGCGTCGTAGCCCCGCCGTCGTCCTCGACGTCGCCCGCAGCCGTGCCCTCGGGCTTGTCGGACTCTTCGGGCTCCTCGGGCTCGCCGAAACGCTTCGGCGGGCCCGAGCCGTTCCAGGACGGCCAGCCGGGGCTGCCGGTGGCCGCGAAGGACACCCAGGCGGAGTGCATCTCGTCGGCGAGGGCCTGGGGGGTGTCCCGGCCCGCCAGCCAGGACGACTCCGGCACGCCCAGGGTGTCGAAGACGAAGCCGAGCTCCAGGGCGTGGCAGGCGCCCATGCCGGGCAGCCCCGAGGGCCAGGCGAACTCGTAGACGTGCGCCGGGGTGGTGGCCGGCCGGGTGTCGGCGAGCCTGCGCAGCGGGTCGCGCAGCAGCCGGTCGGTCAGCAGCTGGCCGAACACGTCCGCGGGGCCGGCGCCGGGGCGGGAGGTGCGCAGGGCCCGTACGGCGGTCCGGTCCTTCCCGGACATGGCCCGGCCGAGCACCACGGTGAGCGGACCGAGCCGGTCCAGCAGCCGCAGCGTCCCGGTCGGCGCCAGCCACAGCCGGTACTCGTCGGTGGTCCAGCCGAGCAGCAGCGGTACGCCGGCGGAGGCGCCGCCCCCGGCCAGTACGTCGAGCGGGTGCTCGGGAAGCGTGTCCGGGTCGGTGACCAGGCCGAAGGCGGGGCCGCCGAGCAGCGCGTTGGAACGCTTGAGTTCGGCGCCCTGCGCGGCCAGCAGCGCGGCCCGGTCCACGGTGGCGAACGCGGCGGCGGTGGCGGGCACCTTCAGCCGTGCGGCCATCCGGCGGACCATGGTCCGCACCCGGTCCCGGGGCAGCACCTCCGGGGCGCCGCTCTGCAGCACGGCCTGCGAGAACAGTCCGGCAGCGCGCGGCGCGGCCAGCAGCGAGCCGATGCTGATGGCGCCGGCCGATTCGCCGAAGACGGTGACCCGGCCGGGGTCGCCGCCGAAGGCGGTGATGTTGTCGCGGACCCATTCCAGGGCGGCGATCTGGTCCAGCAGTCCCCGGTTGGGCGGGGCGTCGGGGAACAGTCCGTAGCCGAGGACTCCCAGCCGGTAGTTGACCGAGACCAGGACCACGCCGTCGCGGGCGAAGGCCGCGCCGTCGTAGACGGGGCAGGCCGCCGAGCCGCGGGTGAGGGCCCCGCCGTGGATCCACACCATGACGGGCAGCCGGGCCGCGGGCGCCGGGTCGGGGGTCCACACGTTGAGGTTGAGGCAGTCGTCGCCGGGCACGTCCGGGTCGGGCAGCAGGCCGGCGAACGGCTCGGGGTAGGGCACCTTCGGCGCGGTCGGCCCGTAGGCGGTGGCCTCGCGTACGCCGTCCCAGGGCGCGGGGGGCACGGGGGCGGCGTAGGCGAGCGGGCCGACGGGCGGGGCGGCGTAGGGGATGCCGCGGAAGACGGCGACGGGGAGGCCGGACCGGGCCTCGGCCTCGATGTGGCCGGCGACGGTGCCGTGGCGGGTCTCCACGCGGACGGCCCGCCCGGGGCCGAAGGGGAGCAGGGCGCTGCGGTGGCCGTTCGGGTGAGCGTCGGGGCGACCGCTGCCGTTCGGGTGACGGTGGCCGTTGCCGCCGCCGTTCGGGTGACCGTGGCCGTTGCCGCCGCCGTTCGGGGGACCGGCGGGGTGGCCGCTGCCTTGGAGGTGACCGCTGCCGTGGCCGTCGGGGTGACCGCTGCCGTGGCCGTTCGGGTCGCCGGTTCCGTCGCCGCCCGGGCGGCCGCTGCCGTTCCCGTGTCCGAGTGCCATCGTGTCCTCCCGCCTGCCCCGCCGTCGATCACGGGGAAATACATCCTCCCTCACCGGAGGCCGCTCCACCGGGTGAGCGGACCGACCGTGACCACTTGGCGCCGCCCGCGTTGTACGCCATGTCCGATGCCGCAGTGCTGCGGCGCCCCACATGTGTCGAGGAGATTTTGATGTCGCGTATCGCGAAGGCAGCCGCTCTCACCGCTGTCACCGGCTCCGTGCTGGCCGCGGGTGCCGGTATGGCCGTCGCCGATGCCGGAGCGCACGGTGCTGCGGCCGAATCCCCCGGTGTCCTGTCGGGCAACCTGGCCCAGGTCCCGGTGCACGTGCCGGTCAACGTCTGCGGCAACAGCGTGAACGTGGTCGGGCTGCTGAACCCCGTGTTCGGCAACACCTGCGTGAACGCGTCGGGCGGCGACTCCCACACCGCCGGCTACGGCCACTGAGCACCGTCGGCTCCGGCCGCCGAGTGACGCTCTCCGGAAGGGCCCCCGCCGTCGGCGGGGGCCCTTCCCCCGTTCCCCTGCCGCCAGGGCCCGTCCGGCCCTAGAGCTCGTAGCGGTAGACGCCCTGGTGGCTGAGCATGTCGCGCGGGGGGACGTCCCACGGCGGCATGGGCTCGTCCAGGGAGAGCACCCTGCCGTGCTGGAGGTCGCCGAGCTGCAGCGGGCGGTCCGGCCGGTAGCCGGAGCGGGGGTGCCTGCGCTGCCAGCGGTCCCAGAGCAGGTCCACGAAGGAGTGGTGCAGCCAGAACACGGGGTCGTTGGGCGCGGCCCCGCCGGTCATGTGCCCGCCGATCCACTGGTGGACCTTGTTGTGGTTGCGCCACTTCTCGCTGCGGGGGGCCGCCCAGCCCTCCAGCTTGTTGCGGAAGCCGCCGTCTCGGGCGGTGGAGTTCCACGGGTCGGTGTCGTAGACCGGGTCGTCGAGCGCCCACTGGAGTTCCTCGGCGGTGGGCAGGGTGATCGGGTTGTTCGGCCGGCCGAGGTTGCGGGTGAGGAAACGGCCCTCGGTGACGCCCACGGTGATGTTCCAGTTGCCCCGCTCGTACGCGAAGGCGCCGGTCGTCACCTGCCGGTCGGACTCCCGTCCGGTGCCGCCCATGAAGTCCTCGGCCCACAGTCCCCCGACCGGGCTGCGGTCGGTGGTCCAGTCCCAGTAGGGGATGGCGATCGAGGGGTCGAGCTCGCGCAGCTTGCCCTCGAATTCGAGCAGGTACCGGCGGTGCCAGGGGAAGAACGACGGGGACATGTGGCCGACCCTGAGCTTGCTGCCCCGGTCCGGCACGAAGTAGCGGTCGTGGGTCCGGACGAACGCGTCGTACGTACCGTTGCGCTTGAGCTCCAGGAGTGCCGCCACGAACCGCTTCTTCTGCGCGGAGGTGAGGTTCTTCTGGTTCTGCCGGGTGTACAAGCGGGTTCCTCCCTTCAGGCGTGGTGCAGGGCGGGCACGGCGGCGAGGCGGCCGGTGCCGAGTTCGTCGACGGCGGCCCGGGCGAGCTCCAGCGGCGTCGCGAAGGACTCGAAGTGGTTGACCGCGCTGAGGTAGCTGCCGTCCGCGCGGCGCATCACGTGCAGGGTGCGGCCGTCGATCCGGACGCCGGCCCGGTCCACGGCGATGTGCCGGCCCCGGTACGTCTCCTCCAGGACCGGGACGACGCCCTCGGCCGGGGCGGTGACGGGGCGCGGCCGGCGGGCCCGGACCAGCGGGGAGAGTGCGGCGCCCGTACCGGCGAGGACGGTCGCGGTGAACGCGGTGCGCAGGAATGCGCGGCGGGTGAACAGGCTGGCTCTCATACCGGACTTAACGCGGTCCGGCGGGCTAGGTCACCCGGTCTGCGGTGACCTCGGGTGCTTGTGGAAGAAGGTGGTGGGGCGGAGGTTCCCGGCCGGGTCGGTGGCGTAGTCGGGGATGGTGCCCGCCTCGGTCCAGCCGGCGCTGCGGTAGACGTGCTCGGCGCCGCTGCCGGTCTCGGTGTCGAGGAAGAGCAGGATGACGCCGGCGCGGGCGGCGGCCGCCTCGGCCTCGGCGAGCAGGGCCCGGGCCGTGCCGCGGCCGCGCGCGTCCGGGTGGACCATCAGTTTGCGCAGTTCGGCGCGGTGCCGGCCGTTGGGCTTGGACTCGCGGTGCCAGCTGACGGTGCCGTCGACGGGGCCGGGTCCGTCGGGGCCTTCGGTACGGGACACCCAGAGCGCGAGCGCTCCGTCCGCGACCTCGGGCTCCAGCGAATCCCACCAGGCGGCGGCGCCCGCGTGGTCCAGCCCGGCGAGGAAGCCGAGGGAGGACCCGCCGCCGACCACGGCCAGCAGGAGGGAGGCGAGTTCGTCCCGGTGGGCACGCAGTCCGGCCGCGTCCAGCGGGGTGATCGTGACCGTCGTCATCCGGCCAGGGTAGGGACCGCGCGGGGCACCGGGGCGGGCGGGGTCCGGAAGGCCGCCATCCGGCGGCCTTCCCGCCACGGGCCGACCCGGCGGCCACCGGTCGGCCCCGGGCTGCCACCGCCCTGCCCGGCAAACCCGGCCGCCCCGCGCAGTCCCCGCACGCCGAGGCAGACGCGGCCGGAAGGCCGGCCTCCGGCCCGGCCCGGCGGCCGCCGGGCGGCCCTGGCCTCCGGTTACCCGGCGGCCACCTGCCGGGTCGGCGTCCGATCGTCCGGCGACCACGGGCAGCCCGCCCCGGGCCTCCCCGGCACACCCGGCCGCCCCGCGCAGTCCCCACACGCCGAGGCGGACGCGGACCGGAAGGCCATCACACGGCCGCCCGGCGGCCACAGGCGGGCTCCGGGCCGCCACCCGGCAAACCCGGCCGCCCCGGGCGGTCCCCGCACGCCGGGGCGGACGCGGACCGGAAGGCCGGCATCCGGCCCGGCCCGGCGGCCGCCGGGGGCCCTGGCGTGCGGCTGCCCCTGCCCGGCACACCTGACTGCCCCACGCAGTCCCCGCACGCCGAGGCGGACGCGGACCGGAAGGCGATCACACGGCCGCCCGGCGGCCACAGGCCGGCTCCGGGCCGCCACCCGGCCCTCCCCGGCAAACCCGGCCGCCCCGCGCAGTCCCCGCACGCCGAGGCGGACGCGGGCCGGAAGGCCGGCCTCCGGCCCGGCCCCGCGGCCGCCGGGGGCCCTGGCGTGCGGCTGCCCGGCGGCCACGGTCGACCCGGGGCCCGCCCCTGGAACCGTCCCCGGGCGCGCAGCCGCCATCGGTTCCGATTGCGGGGACCGCCGTGGCGTGGAACCGTTCCGAGCATGACCGAAGGCACGACGCCGTACATCCCCTTCGCGCGGGTCACCGTGCTGGGAGTGCAGGACGGCGACCCGCCCTTCCGCATCGTCGAGGTCGACGGTGAGGTCGTCGGGTTCGCGAAGTCCATGACGGACGTGATCTTCATCGCCGCGGATGCGGGCGTGACGATCCACGACCTGGACGACCCGGAAGCCGTCCGCTGGGTGGGCGGCAACAAGTTCCACTGGCACGCGCGCGGCCTCTAGAGCGTCCCGGCGGCGCCGCGGGTCACGGCGGCGGGAGTCGGGTGAGGCCGGCGAGGCGGGCGCGGTGGTGGGCGGCCGAGCCGAACGCCGACGCGTTCGCCTTGGCGCGCTTGAGGTACACGTGGGCCGGGTGCTCCCAGGTCATGCCGATGCCGCCGTGCAGCTGGACGCACTCCTCGGCCGCGCGTACGGCGACGGCCGAGCAGTACGCCTGGGCCACCGAGACGAGCAGTGGCGCGTCCGGCGCGTCCGAGTCGAGGGCGTCCGCCGCGGCGCGGGCCGCCGCGCGGGCCGAGGCAGTTTCCAGCCACAGCGCGGCCAGCCGGTGCTTGAGCGCCTGGAAGGAGCCGAGCGGTCGGTTGAACTGGTGCCGGGTGCGCAGGTACGCCACGGTCTCCGTCAGGCACCATTCGGCCAGCCCGAGCTGCTCGGAGGCCAGCAGGCCCGCTCCGGCGAGCAGTCCGCGCTCCACCGCGGCGCGGGCGGTGTCCGGGTCCGCGATCCGGATGCCCGCGCCTTCCCGCGGGGTGACCTCGGCCAGCGGGCGGGTCGGGTCGAGCGGTACCCGCGGGGAGAGGGTGACGTCCTCGGCGGGCATGGCGTGGAGGCCGGTCACGGAGTGGACCAGGAAGGTGTCGGCGGCCACCGCGTCGGCGACGGCCCTGACGGTGCCCGTGGTGGGCGGGGTCCCGCCCGGGCCGAGGGTGAGCGGCAGCGCCGCCACACAGACCTCGCGGCCCGTGGCCAGCCGGGCGACCAGGTCGAGGGCCCGCAGCGATCCCGGCGCGCACGCCAGCAGCATCTCGGTGGCCACGACCGCGCTGGTCAGATAGGGGGAGGGTGTCACGGCCCGGCCGAGTTCCTCCAGTACGACGGCCGCCTCGCGGTGGCCGGCGCCCTGTCCGCCGAACTTCTCGGGGACGAGCAGTCCGGTGGCGCCGATCCCGGCGGCCAGGGTCTGCCAGAGCCCGTCGTCGTACGGGCGCGGGGCCTCCAGCCGGGCGATGACGGCAGCGGGCCCCCCGCGGTCGGCGAGCAGCGACCGCACCGCCGAGCGGAGTTCTTCCTCGGTGTCCGTGTAGAGCAGGTCGGGAGCTCCGGTGTCGGTCATCGGGCCAGGTCCTTCCAGGGGAGGTCCTTGTCGTCGCGCGGTTCGGCGGGCAGGCCGAGGACGCGTTCGGCGACGATGTTGAGGAGGACCTCGCTGGTGCCCCCTTCGATGGAGTTGCCCTTGGCCCGCAGGTAGCGGTAGCCGGCGTCCCGGCCGGTGAAGTCGACCAGTTCGGGCCGCCGCATGGTCCAGTCCTCGTACAGCAGCCCGTCCTCGGCGAGGAGTTCGACCTCCAGGCCGCTGATCTCCTGGTTGAGCCGGGCGAAGGAGAGCTTCATGCCGGAGCCCTCGGGGCCGGGTGCTCCGGCGGCGAGCTGCTGCCGGAGGCGTTCGGCGGTGAGCCGGGCCACTTCTGCCTCCACCCACAGGGTGAGCAGCCGGTCGTGGAGGGCGTGGGTGCGCAGCTCCGGGCGGTCCCGCCAGACGGCGGCGGCCCGGCCGATCATGCCGCCCTCGCGGGGCAGCCGCATGCCGCCGATGGAGACGCGTTCGTTCATCAGGGTGGTGCGGGCGACCTCCCAGCCCTGGCCCACGGCGCCGAGCCGGTGGGCGTCGGGGATGCGGACGCCGGTGAGGAACACCTCGTTGAACTCGGCCTCGCCGGTGAGCTGGCGGAGCGGCCGGACCTCGACCCCGGGGTCGGTCATGTCGCAGAGGAAGTAGGTGAGGCCCCGGTGCTTGGGCAGGCCGGGGTCGGTGCGGGCGACCAGGATGGCCCAGCGGGCGGTGTGGGCGCTGGAGGTCCACACCTTTTGGCCGTCCACCACCCAGCCGTCGCCGTCCGCGACCGCACGGGTGGCGAGGGCGGCGAGGTCCGATCCGGCGCCGGGTTCGCTGAACAGCTGGCACCAGACCTCCTCGCCCAGCCACAGCGGGCGCAGGAAGCGGCGCTTCTGCTCCTCCGTCCCGTAGGCGAGGATGGTCGGCGCGGCCATGCCGAGGCCGATGCCGATGCGGCGCGGGTCGTTGTCGGGGGCTCCGGCGGCTTCGAGTTCGGCGTCGACGACGGCCTGCAGGGCGCGCGGGGCGGCCAGTCCGCCGAGGCCCTCCGGGTAGTGGACCCAGGCCAGTCCGGCGTCGAAGCGGGCCCGGAGGAACTCCTGCCGGCCGGTCCCGGCGGGCGGGTGGGCGGCGAGGAACTCGCGGGTGCGGGCGGCCAGTCCGGCTTCGGTGAGGGGCGGGGCCATCAGGCGTCTCCTCCGTTCCGGGCGGGGGCTTCGGGTACGACGGCGCCGCCGGCTGCGACGGCCCCGTCCGCTGCGACGGCCTCGCCCGGTACGACGACCAGCCGGCCGGTGCTGGTGCCGTCCGCGACCCGCTGCACGGCGTCGGCGGCGCCGGTGAGCGGGACCCGTGCGCCGATCAGGGGTTTGACGGCGCCTTCGGCGGCGAGCCGGGTGAGTTCGGCGTGGCAGGCGAGGACGGCGGCCGGGTCCTTGGCGGCGTACAGGCCCCAGTGCAGGCCGACGACCGAGTAGTTCTTGATCAGGGCGTGGTTGAGGGCGGGGGCGGGGACCCGGCCGCTCGCGAAGCCGACGACCAGGATCCGGCCCTCGAAGGCCACGCACTTGGCGGAGGCGGCGTACGCGTCCCCGCCGACCGGGTCGTAGACGACGTCGGCGCCGCGGCCCCCGGTGAACTCCTTGACCCGGGCGGCCACGTCCTCGGACGTGCGGTCGATCACCAGGTCACAGCCGAGCGCCTCCGCCGCGGCGGCCTTGTCCTTGCCTCCGGCCACGCCGATGACCGTGGCCCCGGCGGCCTTGCCGAGCTGGACGGCGGCACTGCCGACCCCGCCGGCGGATGCGTGCACGAGCAGGGTCTCGCCCGGCTGGAGGCGGGCCCGCCGGTGCAGGCCGAACCAGCCGGTCTGGTAGCCGATGTGGAGGGCGGCGGCCTCGGCGTCGTCGAGCGCGTCGGGGGCGGGGAGCAGCGCGGCCTCGGGCGCGGTGACGTACTCCGCGAAACCGCCGTGCGGCAGGGAGGGGTTGGCGATGACCCGGCGGCCGTCCTCGGTCTCGCCGCAGACCTCCACGCCCGGGGTGAAGGGCAGCGGGGGTCGGATCTGGTACTGGCCGCGGCAGAGCAGGGCGTCGGGGAAGTTGACGCCGGCCGCCCGGACCCGGAGTCTCACCTCGCCTTCGCGGGGTTCCGGCTCCGGGACCTCGTCGAGCCGCATGACCTCGCGGGGCTCGCCGTGGGTGTGTACTCGCCATGCCTGCATCCGGGGCCTCCAGCCACCGTCGAGGGGTCCGTGCTCGGCGGCATACTAAGCGGTCGCTTGCATCCCTGTGAACCATCCGGACGCCCGGGGGGCGGTTCCGCGGCCGTCTCCGACGGTCCGTGCGCTTCCGCGCCCGCCGCGCCACAAGGCCCTTTCTGGGGACGGGGGTTGACGGGCCGGGTGGTCGGACGGCGGTCCGGACCCGGGCTTCCGCCCGGCCCGGGCCGGGCGGCCGGGCTGGCGGCCGGGCGGTGGGCTGGATAGTCTCCCGGCCCGATGGGTCGGGTCGTACGGGGGATGGGGAATGACGATGGGCGCTGCCCTGGAGGCAGGGGATCCGCGACAGGTGGGGCGGTACCGGATCGTCTCCCGGCTCGGTTCGGGCGGCATGGGCCGGGTGTACCTCGGGCGGTCCCCGGGCGGGCGGGCCCTGGCCGTGAAGGTCGTACGGTCGGATCTGGCGGGTGAGGACGGCTTCCGGCGCCGGTTCGCACGGGAGGTGGCCGCCGCCCGAAGGGTGAACGGCGTCTTCACCGCCGCCGTGGTGGACGCCGATCCGGACGGGGACCCGCCCTGGCTGGCCACCGCGTACGTCCCCGGCATGTCCCTGGACGCTGCCGTGGCCGCCCACGGGCCCTGGGCGGCGGACTCGGTGCTCGCACTGGGGGCGGGGCTGGCCGAGGCACTGGAGGCGATCCACCGGGCCGGCGTGGTGCACCGGGACCTGAAGCCGGCGAACGTGATGCTGTCGGCGGACGGGCCGCGCGTGATCGACTTCGGGATCTCGGTGGCCACCGCCACCGACGTCGCCGCAACCGACGCCGACGCCGGCAAGCTGACCACGACGGGGGCCATCATCGGGACCCTGGGGTTCATGGCTCCCGAGCAGGCGACCGGAGGCCCGGTCGGGCCGGCCGCGGACGTCTTCTCGCTGGGCGTGATCCTGACCTGGGCGGCGACCGGCGAAGGCCCCTTCGGGTCGGGCCCGGCCTTCGCGGTGGCCTACCGTGCGGTGCACGACGAACCCGACCTCGCACGCCTGCCCGCCGGGCTGCACGAGGTGGTGCGGCGCTGCCTGGCGAAGGAGCCGGAAGGGCGGCCCGGCGTGACGGAACTGCTGGAGCTGCTGACCGCGGCGCGCGGCGACCGCTCCGCCCGGCTCTCGGTCCCCGAAGAGTGGCTGCCGGCTCCGGTCGCCCGCGCCGTACGGGACACGACCGCGCCGGCGGGACCGGAGCCCACGTTCGTGGACCCGTCTCGGGCTCCCGGGCCGGCTCCGGAACCGGCGGACGGGCCGCACGGCCGTCCGGAAGCCGGTGGCGGTGCTGGTGCGGGTACGGGAGGTGGTGCGGGTGTCCGTACGGGAGGCGTCGCGGACGACCGTGCCGTGGCCGGCCGGGACTCCCGGGACGGAACCCTCCGGGACCACCGTACGGACGGCCGGGTGACGGCCGGTGCCGCCTCCTCGGGGTCGCCCTGGCCGCGCCGGGCCGCGATCGCGGTCAGCGCCGTGCTGTCCACCGTCGCCCTCACCGTCTCGGCCGTCCTCTACGTCGACTCCCGGAAGGAGGACCGGGACACCGGGTCCACGGCGGGCGGGGGGACGATCCAGCCGTCCGCGACCGGAACGCCCGGCACGACACCCACGTCTCCCGGCAGTCCGCAAACGACGCCGCCGCCGTCAGCCGGGGGCGACCTGTCCAAGGTGCCGGTGACGTTCATCCTGGCGGGCAAGGTCCGCAACGATCCGTCCAAGGCACACGATGAGATCGGCACCTTCGATGCCGGCCCTCGCCATGCCTACTGCCGCGTCCGGGGCGAAAGCATCAACGGCCTGGGCAGCATCTGGAACTCCTGGTGGCTGCTGACGGACATGGGCCCGAACGGCAGCCGGGCCTGGGTGTCCGCCTACTACCTCAACGGCGACGAGGACGCCAAGGCAGCGGACGGCTCCGACATCCCCAACTGCCCTGCCAAGGTGGTGAAGGGCACCACATCGAGCCGCTGATCACCCCTGTACGCGTGGGGCGCACAGCCGACGGCAACGGCCACGCCCACGCCCATGGCCATCTGCACCCGTGCACGCTATCGATGCCGGCATGACAGACACGGCACATCCGAACAGCGGAAGCAACGGAAGCAACGGCAGGGGCGACGGGCTGCCGGGACTGCCCGCCCCGCCCCCACCGGGGACCGCCGCCCTCCCGGCCGGCACCTACGCCGGGCAGCTGGTGCTGGTGACCGGCGGCGGCACCGGGCTGGGCCGGGCCGTGGCCGCCGAGTTCGCCCGGCTGGGCGCGGACCTGCTGATCGCCAGCCGCAACGAGGAGCACCTCCGCGCCGCCCGGGAGGAGCTGGCGGCCGTGCCGGGCGCGGGCCGGGTGGCGGTCGCGGTGTGCGACATCCGCGACCACGGGCGGGTGGCCGGGGTCTTCGACGAGGCCGAGGCGGCGGCCGGGCGTACGCCCGACGTGCTGGTGAACAACGCGGCGGCCAATTTCCCCTGCCCGGCCGAGGACCTCTCCCCCAACGGCTGGCGCGCGGTCGTCGACATCACGCTCACCGGCACCTGGTTCATGACCCGGGAGTTCGGCCGGCGCCATCTGGCCGCGGGCACGCCCGGCTCGGTGGTCAGCGTCGGCGCCTCGTACGCGTGGACCGGCGGTCCCGGCTTCGCCGCGTCGGCGGCCGCCAAGGCCGGGGTGAAGAGCCTGGTGGAGACCCTCGCCGTGGAGTGGGGCCCGTACGGCATCCGGGTCAACGGGCTGGTGCCGGGCCTGTTTCCGCACGAGGACATGACGGGGGCGATCCGGGACGGGATGGAGCGGGCCGGGCAGGGGACGGCCGCCGACCGGCGGCAGCCCGCGCTGCGGACCGGGCTGCCACGCGAACTCGGCTGGGCCGCCACCTTCCTGGCCTCGCCCTACGCCCGTTTCATCACCGGTCACACCCTGGTGGTGGACGGCGCGAACTGGCAGCGCCGGGCCGTGGTGAACCCGGAGGCGGTGCCGGTCCGCACCCAGCTGGGACGTGAGCCGTTCAGGCGGTGACCCGCCGGCGGGCCAGCTGCGGGTAGTCGACGACCAGGCCGTCCGCGTCGAACTCGACGTCGGCGGCGAAGTCCCCGGAGGCGTAGCGGACGAGGGCCCCGCCGCCGGCGGTGGTGCGGAGGTGGGTGTACGTCTGCCGGGAGGGCCGGACGGCCAGGTCGGGCACGGACACCCAGGCCATCAGGAACGCGTGCTCGCCGGGCCCCCGGTGCAGTCCGTGCCGGAGCACGGGCATGGTGTTGGTGAGCGGGCACAGGCCGAGGTCGCAGTCGAGGGCGCCCTCCAGGTCGGGGCGCGGCCGGCCGTCGACGGTCCAGTGCCCGGCGGTCGACCGGCGCAGGTCGAGCTCGCGGACCCGGTGGGCGTCCTCGATGCGCACGGTGAGGTGCCGGGTGAGGAGCTGCTCGTCGGTCTCCAGCGCGTACGACAGCCAGTACGGCCCGGGATCGGTGCCCACGGCCCGCCCGCGGGCCCTCAGGCCGGAGGGCGCGGGCGGCGCCCCGCCTAGCTCCACCCAGGCGGTCTCCAGTCCCCCGCTCGCCGTCACGTCCCAGGTCGGGACGTGGTGTTCGGTCACACCGTGCTGTTCGCTCACCGTCCCACGCTACCCGCCCTACGGGCCGTCTCCCCGGAGGCGGCCCGCACGCAGGTTCCCGCCATGGCGTACGGCGGGCTGCTGACCGAGCTGCGAGAGCGGATCGTTCCGCTGCACCTAGCGGCCCTCGAAGCGGGGTGGGCGGCGGGCGGCTTTTGCCGTGTAGCCCTCGTGGCAGTCCTGCGAGGTGAGGGTGAGGGCCGCGGTCATCGCCACCCGGTCCATGGCGGCGGGCAGGGCGGCGTCCGCGAAGGCGTCCACCGAGCGTTTGATGCCCTGGACGGCGAGCGGGGCGTTGGCGGCGATCCCGGCCGCGAGGTCGCGGGCGGCGGCGTCCAGGCCGTCCCGGTCCACCACCTGCTGGACGAGGTTCAGCCGCTCCGCCGTCCGGGCGTCGATGCGGCGGCCGGTCAGGGCGAGGTATTTGGCCCAGCCGGCTCCGGCGTCGCGGGCGATGCGCAGGTCGCCTCCGGCGTCGACGGCCACGCCGAGCTGTGCCTCCGGCAGGGCGAACACGGCGTCCTCGGCGGCCACCCGGATGTCGGCCATCAGTGCGAGTTCGAAGCCGAAGCCCAGGCAGTAGCCCTGGACGGCGGCGATGACGGGCTGTGGGAGCCGGCCGAGGACGGTGAAGCGTTCGTGGACCCAGCGGATGCCCTCGTAGTAGGCGCGGGTGCGGGCGGCGGGCGAGTCCCCGGTGATGGCCCCGCCGGGGGCGGTGACGTCGATGCCCGCGCAGAAGGCCCGGCCCTCGGCACGGAGCAGGACGGCCCGGACGGTGTCGTCGAAGCGGATCCGGTCGGCCAGCAGGCCCAGTTGCCGGGTGGATTCCCAGCTCCAGCCGTTGAGCCTGTCCGGGCGGCAGAGGGTGAGGACGGCGAGGCCGTCCTCGACGTCGAGGCGGATCCGCTCCTCACCCTCGGCGATCTCCGTGGACAGGGTGTCGATCACCGGCTCGTCCCTCCCCGTGTCAGCCTGACCCGCACATTCCTTGTCTGACCGTCCGTCAGAATGGGTTTCAGCGGTCAGGTTACGGGGCCGGGGTCAGCGCGGGAAGACCTCGAACGCCACCGCCGGGCGCCCGCCGAACCGGGCCGCCGCCTGCTGCGCGTTGCCCGTGAGGAAGGTCCGGCAGTACTCCTCCGGGTCCTGGTCGGTCAGCACCTCGATGTACGCCTTGTGCTCCATCAGGGACTTGACCGACCGCTCCAGCCCGGGGCCGGCGTCCGCGGCGTGCGTGGGGGTGCTGGAACCGGCGACCGCCACCCAGCGCACCCCGTTCCAGGGCTCCAGGCCCTGCTCGGAGATGAGCTCGGGGAAGATCCAGCGGTTGCCGGCGTCGCCGGCCGCGTCCAGGGTGGCCCGGCCGACGGCCTTGTGGTCGGGGGTGTTCCAGAAGCCGCCCGGCCCCTGGCCCCAGATGTCCCGGTGGTTGAGGGTGATCACCAGCTCGGGGCGGTGCCGGCGGATCGCCGCCGCGATGTCCCGGCGCAGGCCGAGGCCGTATTCGAGGACGCCGTCCCGGTGGTCCAGGAACTCCACCTCGGACACCCCGACCACGGCCGCGCTCGCCCGCTGCTCGGCCTCGCGCAGCGGCCCGCACTGCTCGGGGGCGATGGTGTCGATGCCGGCCTCGCCGCGGGTGGCGAGGAGGTAGACCACCTCGCGGCCGCCGTCGGTCCAGTCGGCGATCGCCGCGGCACAGCCGTATTCGAGGTCGTCGGGGTGGGCGACCACGGCCAGCGCGCGCTGCCAGTCGGTGGGCATCGGCTCCAACTGCCCGGCCTGCGACGCCTGATCGACCTGCGCCGCCTGCTCCGCCTGCCCGGCCTGTCCGTTCTGATCAGTTTGCTCGTTCATGATCCGCACAATAGGCGACCTGTGCGAGGGTGGGGCGGTGGAGAGACACGGGTATGTCACGGCACTGCTGGACGCGACCGGATTCTTCTTCAAGCGCCCCCGCGACACCTTCCCCGACGCGCAGGAGGCGGACTGGGCGGCGGCCGAGGCCGTGGATCCCGGGGTGACCGGCCCGGACGGCAGCTGGCGGCTGGACTTCCGGTGCTTCGCGGTGGCCCGGCCCGGCGGACGCTGGGTCCTGGTGGACACGGGGGTGGGACCGGCGGAGGGGCCGGGGGCCGACTGGTGCCCGGTGCCGGGACGGTTGCCGGCGGCGCTGGCGGAGGCCGGGATCGAGCCGGCGGACGTGGAGGCGGTCGTGCTCACCCACCTGCACGACGACCACGTCGGCTGGTCCCTGCGGGCGAAGGGCGAGCCGATGTTCCCCGGCGCCCGGTACGTCGTACAGCGCGCGGAGACCGAGGCGCTGGACCGGCAGGACCCGGTGTGGGACTGGGTGGTGGAACCGCTGCGCGCGTCCGGGCAGTTGCAGGAGGCCGACGGCCGGGTGCGGCTCGGGGAGGGACTGACCCTGCTGCCCACTCCCGGGCACACCCCCGGCCACCAGTCGGTGCTGGTGACCGGGCCCGGCCGGGCGGACCGGCCCGTGCTGATCACCGGTGACGCGCTGGTGCACCCGGTCCAGCTGGTGGCTCCGGCCGTGGCCTACCGGTACGAGCGGGACCCGGTCGCGGCCCGCCTGTCCCGCGAGGCGCTGCTGGCCATGGCCGTCGAACGCGGGGCGGTGCTGGCGACGGCCCACCTGACCCGGGCCTTCCTCGATCCGGCGGACCCGCCGGCCGCGGTGCCGCCCGCCTGACCACATCGCGGCGGCGGGCAACCGCCGGAGCGTTCACCCCCTAGCCTTGCGCCATGCTTGCCACGCTGATCGCCCTGGTCGCCCTGATAGCCCTCGTCGTCATCATCACCGCATGGGTGCTCGGGCGGTCCCGTCGCCGCTCCCGTGGCCCGGGAGCGGAAGCGGGGACCGGCACCCCCGTGGTGGCGGAACTCCGGCCGGCGTTCCCCCCGGCGGGGCTGCTGGTGCCCGAGGAGGTCCTGCGGTCCGCCGGATCGACGGCGGCCTCGGTCCGGGAAGCGCTCGAAGCCGCTGCCACGCCGATCGCCGTCGAGTACCGCCCGGTGAGCGCGTCCGAGATCGCGAAGTTCCATACGGTGCCGGTGAACGCGGCCGCTCAGCAGGCGCTGGCCGGGATGGTGAAGGCCCTCGACCCCAGCGGTCCGACGCTGTTCCACGCGGTGCTGCCCAAGGGGGCGGAACTCGTCAGGGCCGTCGGGACCTCGGGGTTCAGGGGGTTCGCCCGCGACGGGAGCGGCATCACGGCGCAGGCCGTGCTGAAGCCCGTCGCCGCGGGCGGGGCGATCGCCGCCGGCTGGCCCGTGCTGGCCGTCGCCGGAGCGGTCATGGCGGTGGACGTGCTGGCCCAGCGTGAGCAACGGGCGCACCAACGCCGGGTCGAGGCCATGCTGGACCGGCAGGAGGAGCGGCACTACGTCGAACGGATCAAGGACCAGCGGACCGCGGACGACCAGTTGTCCCGGGCGATCAGCCTGATGCTGGACGGCCGGCATCCGAATCTCGACCTCGCGCTGAAGAGCGCGTACGACGAGTTCAACCGCTCCCGGCAGTTCCTGGAGAAGTTCCGGGGGGTCATCGACGAACTGGCGGACGACGACGGCAAGGTGGACTACCGCCGGCTGGAGGAGGCGCTCGGCGGCAAGTCGAACGAGACGGACCACTTCGTCCGCGAGCTCCACCTGGCGCGAGCGGCGTTGGCGATCCGGCGCAAGGCCCTGATGGCCGACGCCGCGTCGGTCGCCCTCGCCGACCCGGGCAACCCCTACACCGCGCTGCGGAAGTACCTGGAGTCGCAGGCGCACCTGCTGGAGGAAGCCGAGGCGATCTCGGCCGAACTGACCGAGCGCCTCGGCCGGGTCGAGCTCAAGGGCCGCTGGTACGACACCGACAAGTCGGTGGCGGCGCGGCAGGAGCAGCTCCGCGCCCAGGTCTGCCCGCCACCGGTCGACGGGGAGACCGAGATCCGCTATCTGCTGTCGGCTTCGGGCGAGCTCCTCCAGGTGCTCCCCTCCCAGGAGGAGGCCGACCCCGCGCCGGACGCGCCCACCACCGAGGACGAGTAGGGCTCCGGGCCCCGGGCCCCGGGCTCCGCACCCGGGACCCAGGGCTTCAGGGCTTCAGGGCTCGGGGGCTCCGAGCCCCCGGACCTCATGCCTCGTCGTGGACGAGGGCGAGGAGGCGGTCCAGGACGCGGGGGCCGCCGGCGCGGACGCCGTCGTGCTCGAACTCGTCGGTGACCCAGGTGCGCAGACCGCGGACGGCTCGGGCGGTCTCCAGCGAGTGGGCCGTGTCGACGTACAGGTCGTCGTGGTAGACGGCCGCGGCGACCGGGACCTCGTTGGCGGCCAGCCGGGCCGGGTCGTAGAGCGGGGTCCAGCCGGTGCGGGCGGCGAGCAGCTCGGCGGTCTCGCGGAGCGGTTCGAGCGCCGGGTCGGTGGTGAAGTGCCAGGGGTGGATGGTCTCGCCGGTGAAGAGGACCGGGTCGTCCCCGGCGAGCGCCTTGGCGGCGTCGAAGCGGGGGTGCGCGGCGCGCACGCGTTCGGCGGCCCAGCCGGTCGGGGCGGCCGGGTCCTGGGCGTAGATGGCTTCGTGGAGGAGGGCGTAGAGGGGGTGCCCGGCGAAGGAGAGCCGCTCGCGCACGGCCTCCAGGAAGGCGTCGGAGAGGGCGGGGCCGGCGGGGGTGCGGACGAAGGCGTTCTCCAGCAGGTAGTGCAGCTGGTGGCTGCCGTCGCCGCCCCCGAGCAGGATGCCGAGGGACTGGAACGCCTCGACGGTCAGCCGGTGCCCGCCGGGCAGGGTGACGGGGTGCTCGAGGAGGTGGCCGGCGATCCTGCGGACGCGCTCGACGTCCATCGGGTAGCGGTCGTAGTGGGTGAGGTTCTTGCGCTCCATGCGCGGGTAGGCGGCCGCGTACACCTCGTCGGCGGTGGCGGTGAGGGAGGGCAGGCCGCCGGTGATCAGGGCCGTGGTGAGGCCCCCCGGGGCGGTGGCGAGGTAGTGGGTGGTGCAGAAGCCGCCGAAGCTCTGGCCGAGGACGGTCCAGGGGGCGCCGCCGGTGAGGGCGGGGCGGATGGTCTCGCAGTCGCGGACGATGGAGTCGGCACGGAAGTGGGCGAGGTACGCGGCCTGCCGGTCGGGGGTGCCGCGGAGCGGCAGGGTCTGCCGGTTGGCGGGGGTGGAACGGCCGGTGCCGCGCTGGTCCAGCAGCAGCACGCGGTAGTCGCGCAGGGCGCGCTCCAGCCAGGCCTGACGACCGGTGAACCGGCGGGCGCCGAAGCCGGGGCCGCCTTCGAGGTAGACCATCCAGGGGAGGTCCCGCGGGTCCTTGCCGGTGGCGACGACCTCGCGGGCGTAGAGCTCGATCGTTTCGCCGGCCGGGGCGGCGTGGTCGAGGGGCACCGTGAAGTGGTGGTCGGTGAGGACGACGCCTGGCTGGCGGTAGCTGGTGGTCACGCGGTTCCCTGAGATCGGTCCGGCACTGTCTGCCTGCCGGGGTGCGGTCCGGCCGGGGCGTTGCGGCGCCCCGTGGCCCGGCCGAGTCTAACGACGGCGTGGCGGCGGGCGGCGACCCTGGGCGGGGCGGGCGCGGGGCGCCGGCTCCGGGGGCGGCACCCCTGGCAGGGGCGCGCCCCGCGAAGCCGGCGGCACCCCCGACAGGGGCGCGCCCCGCGAAGCCGGCGGCTCCGCCGGGCAGCGTCGCCCGGCGGAACCGGCCGGGCCGTGCCGTGCCGTGCCGTGCCGTGCCGTGGGTCAGAACGTGACGACCGAGCGGAGGACCTCGCCGCGCTCCATGCGGGCGAACGCCGCCTCGACGCCGTCGAGGGGGATGGTCTCCGAGACGAACGCGTCCAGGTCCAGGCGCCCCTGCAGGTACAGGTCGATCAGCAGCGGGAAGTCCCGCTCCGGGAGGCAGTCGCCGTACCAGGAGGACTTCAGCGCGCCGCCGCGCCCGAAGACGTCCAGGAGCGGGAGGTCCAGACGCATGTCCGGGGTCGGGACGCCGACCAGGACGACCGTGCCGGCCAGGTCGCGCGCGTAGAAGGCCTGTTCGTAGGTCTCCGGGCGGCCGACCGCCTCGATCACCACGTCGGCCCCGTGGCCGCCCGTCAGGGACTGGATCGCCTTGACCACGTCCTCCTTCGCGCCGTTGACCGTGTGGGTGGCGCCCAGCCCCTTCGCCCACTCCAGCTTGCGGTCGTCGACGTCGACCGCGATGATCCGCGCCGCCCCGGCGAGCCGCGCGCCGGCCACCGCCGCGTTGCCCACTCCGCCGCAGCCGATCACCGCCACCGAGTCGCCCCGGCCCACGTTCCCGGTGTTGATGGCCGCGCCGAGGCCGGCCATCACCCCGCAGCCCAGCAGGCCCGCCGCGGCCGGCGAGGCGGCCGGGTCGACCTTGGTGCACTGACCCGCCGCGACGAGGGTCTTCTCGGCGAACGCGCCGATGCCCAGCGCCGGCGAGAGCCGCGTCCCGTCCTCCAGCGTCATCGGCTGCGAGGCGTTGTGCGTGGCGAAGCAGTACCACGGCCGGCCACGCCGACACGCCCGGCAAGTGCCGCATACGGCACGCCAGTTGAGGACCACGAAGTCACCGGGCGCGACCGAGGTGACGTCGGGCCCGACCGCCTCGACCACCCCGGCGGCCTCGTGGCCGAGCAGGAACGGGAATTCGTCGTTGATCCCGCCCTCCCGGTAGTGGAGGTCCGTGTGGCAGACGCCGCACGCCTGGACCTTCACGAGTGCCTCGCCCGGCCCCGGGTCGGGCACCAGGACCGTGGCGATCTCCACCGGTGCGCCCTTGCCCCGCGCGATGACTCCTCGTACCTGCTGCGTCACGTCGTACCCCATCCTTGGTGGACCTTGCCCAGACCTACGCACGTTACTCCGGCCGGAGTTCCGGCGGTACGGCATCGCGCAGCGCGGCGGCGAACGCGGCCACGGCGGGGTGCGCGCCGGCGCCCCGGCGGAAGGCGATGCGGGTGCAGCGCTGCATGTGCAGCCGGGTGAGGCGGACGGCGGGGCCGGCGTCCTGCGGGACGCCGAGCTGGGAGACGCCGAGCTGGGGGACGACCGACACGCCCTGGCCGGCGGCCACCAGTGCGAGAGCGGTGGCGAAGTCGTCCACCTGGTGGCGGATGCGCGGGGTGAACGCGGCCGCCTGGCAGGCCCGCACGGTCATGGCGTGGCACATGGTGCCGGTGGTGGCGGTGATCCAGGGCCGGTGCCGTACGGCGCGCAGGACCGCCGACTGGGTGGCCGTGGGCGTGGCCGGTGCGGGCTGCTGCGGGCGGGACGCCGGCCCGGCGTCCCCCCTGGCGCCCCCGCCCCCGCCATCGCCGTCGCCATCGCCGTCGCCATCGCCGTCGCCGTCGCCGTCGCCGTCGCCTTCATCGTCGGCGCCCTCGCCGCCGCCGTCACCAGCGCCGTGGCCGTCGTCATGGCCGTCGCCGGCCCCGTCGGCCGGTGTCGCCAGGTACATCGCCTCGGCGTACAGCGGTTCGGTGGCCAGGCCCGGTTCCTCGGGCGCCGGGACGAAGTCGTACACGTGGACCAGGGCCAGGTCCAGGTCGCCGGCCCGCAGGGCGTGGCCGACCGCGGCCGGGTCGGTCTCGGAGACCATCGGTTCCAGCCGCGGGTGCCGGCGGGCCAGCGCGACCAGCGCGGCGGGGACGATGGCCCGGGTCGCGGTGGCGAAGGCGCCGACCCGGAGCACTCCGGCCAGTCCGCTACGGGCCCCGGCCAGCTCCGCGTCGGCCTGTTCGAGCCGTTCCAGGACCGCTTCGGCGTGCCGGACCAGGTTCTCGCCCACGGGGGTGAGCCGGACCCGGCGGCCGGTGCGCTCCAGCAGCGGCAGGCCCGCCTCCCGTTCGAGGACGGAGAGTTGCTGGGACACCGCCGAAGGGCTGAAGGAGAGGGCTTCGGCGACGGCCGCGATGGTGCCGCGGCGGGCGAGTTCACGGAGCAGGCGCAGGCGTCGTACATCGAGCATCGGCTCAGCTTACGCATGGGGTAAGGAACGTGAACTGGATTTGATGGTCGGATGCGTCCAGGCTCGGGGCATGGCACAGGACATCAATCGTTTCGCGGGCGTTCACGTCCCGCTCGTGACGCCCTTCGACGCGCGCGGCGCGGTCTCCGCGGACGCGCTGGAACGCCTCGCGCACGAGGTGCTCGACGCCGGCGCGGCCGGGATCGTCGCACTGGGCACCACCGCGGAGGCGGCCGCGCTGGACGCGGCGGAGCAGGAACTCGTCACCGGGGTGTGCGCCCGGGTCTGCGGGGAGCGCGGCGCGCCCCTGACGGTCGGGGCAGGGGGCGGCGACACCCGGGCGGCCGCGCGGGCCCTGGACCGGCTGGGCCGGTGGGCGGAGGTGACGGCGGCGCTGGTGACCGTGCCGTCCTTCGTGCGGCCCTCGCCGGCCGGGGTGCTGGCGCACTTCGAGCGGCTTGCGGCGACCACGCCGGTGCCCCTGATCGTCTATCACATCCCGTACCGGACGGCGCAGCCGCTGGACGCGCCGACCCTGCGGGCCCTGGGCGCACTGCCGGGGGTCGCCGGGGTGAAGTACGCGGCCGGCGGGATCGGGGAGGAGGCGGTCGCGCTGCTCGGGGACCTGCCCGGGGACTTCGCCGTGCTCGCCGGCGACGACGCGTACGCCTCGCCGATGCTGGCGATGGGCGCGCCGGGCGCGATCCTCGCTTCGGCGCACCTGGCGACGGAGCGGTTCGTGGAGCTCGAAGCCGCCTGGCGGGCGGGCGACGTGGTACGGGCCAGGCAGCTGGGGCATGCACTCGCCCGGCTGTCGGCGGCTGCGTTCGCCGAGCCCAATCCGACGGTGGTCAAGGGCGTGCTGCACGCGCAGGGCCGGATCCCGACGCCGGATGTACGGCTTCCGCTGCTGCCCGCGGGCGCCGGGGCGGTCGCGGCTGCGCTGCGCCGTTCCGAGGAACTGGCGGCGGTGGTCGGCACGGCCTGAACCCGGTGATCAGTACGGTGGGGGCGGGGGCCGACCCACCGACACCCGAGTGAGGACACACGCGCATGATCAACGGGGCACACGTCGTCATCCACAGCCGTGACGCGGCTGCCGACCGGGCGTTCTTCCGGGACGTCCTGGGATGTGCCCATGTCGACGCGGGCGGCGGGTGGCTGATCTTCAAGCTGCCGCCGGCGGAGGTGGCGGTGCATCCGGGTGAGGGTGCGGGAGCGCACGAGCTCTTCCTGATGTGCGACGACGTGGCCGAAACGGTGAGGGAACTGACGGCGCGCGGAGTGGAGTTCGTCGAACCGGTCACCGAGCTGAGCTGGGGGCTGCTGACCACGCTGCGACTGCCGGGCGGGAGCCTGCTGCGGTTGTACGAGCCCCGGCACGAGCGCGCCCACGCACTCTGAGCCGGTGCCCGGCGGTCGAACGGCGGCCGCGAGACCGTGTCAGGACGGGTGGCTCGGGCGTTGGACCTGCGTCACCGCGCATTCCGGAGGAACCACCGTGCCCGTTCCCGTGCCCCCGCCGCCCGCTCCCCGGCCGACGCCCGAGGAGGTCCGGGCGTACTACGCGGCACGGCCGGCCCCGCTGGTCGTCGCGACGGGAGTCGTCCTGGACGGCTCGGGCCGGGTGCTGATGCTGACCCCGGCACACGGGGAGGGGCTGGACCTGCCGGGCGGCACGGTGGCGGACACGGAGATGCCCGAGGAGGGGCTGGCGCGGGAGCTGAAGGAGGAGCTGGGACTGGACGTGCCGGTGGGCCGGCTGCTCGCCGTGGACGCGCGGTCCCCCGGGGAGCCGGGGCGCTCGCTGGTGGCGCACGTCCACCTGGTCGGGCCGCTGGACGACGAGCAGGCCACCGGGCTGTCCTTCGCCGGCGGAGAGGCGGCGGAAGCGCACTGGCACACGCCGGAGGAGGCGGTACGACTGCTGCCCGAGCGGGTCGCCCCGCGGTTGCGGGCCGCGCTGGCCGCGCTGTACGCGGGGTCGATCGCGCACCTGGTCAACGGGGTGCCGCAGCCCGGTTCCCCGGCCGCGCTGGATCCGGCGCGGCGGGCGGAACTGGAGCACGCGCACGCGCTGGACGCGGCCAGCCACCGGGCCAGCCGGCCCAAGGCGTTCACCGCGGCGCACATGCTGTTCACCGACGGCGAGGGCCGGGTGCTGCTGGTCCAGCCGGCGTACCGGCAGGACGGGCGGTGGAACCTGCCGGGCGGCGGGGTGGACAGCGACCTCGGCGAGAGCCCGCGGGACGGCGCCCGGCGGGAGGTGCTGGAGGAGCTCGGCCTGGAGGTGGCACCGGGCCGGCTGCTGGCGGTGAACTGGACGAGCCACGCCCCCTACCCGGCCCGGGTGTCGTTCACCTTCGACGGCGGGCTGCTGACCGGAACCGACCTGGGCCGCATCCGGCTGCCTCCGGCCGAGCTGCGGGAATGGCGGCTGGCGGGGCAGGAGGAGCTGGCGGGCCTGGTGAAGCCGAAGCTGCGGCGGCGCATCGAGGCGTGCCTGGGCGCGCTGCGCGAGGGGACGGGCCCCCTGGAGCTGCACGCCGGCCGGCCGTGGGCCGGGCCGGGGGGCACCACCCGTTCCGGGGGCAGGCCCGGCGGGAAGGCCCGTGGTGGGGACGGAGGGGGGGCCGCACCCGCGCCACTCCCCGGGTCGCCTGCCGACCCCGTCCCCGGGGCGGGCGGCGGGCCGGGTGCCGGGCCGGGCGCCCGGCCGGTCCCCGGGCCGGATGCCGGGCCGGTCCCCGGGGCTGGTGCCGGTGGCGAGGCCCATCCGGGGGAGGCGTGGTCCTCGTGAGTGCGGACGCGACTCGCGCGCACGGGCCCCACGGCCCGCTGCCCCGGCCCGTGCCCCTGGCGCCGCCTCCGGCGCTGCCGGTGCCGGTACCGCCGCCGGTGCCTCCGACAGCGCCGCTGCTGCTGCCGCTGCTCAGGGAGGCGTACGGGCTGGTGCCGCGCGCGGTGGAGCCCGGTCCCGCGGGCACCGCCACCTCCGACCACATCGCCACCGATCGGGACGGGCGGCGCTGGTTCGTGAAGTGCTACGCGCCCGGCACGGATCTGGATGCCGAGCAACGGGCCCTGGAACTGGGCCGGCTCGCACGGCGGGCGGGCGTGCCGGTGCCCGAGGTACGGCCGGCGGCCGACGGGCGCCTGATCGCCACCGCCCCCGGCGGCGGCCTCCCCTCCCCCACGCCCGTCCCCGCCCCCTCCCCCGCCGCCGCCCCCTCCCCCTCCCCCGCCGCCGCCCCCGCGCCGGCCGCCGTCGCCGTCTCCGTCTCCCCCTACGTCGAGAACGCCGAGACCGCGGCCGGCCGGCTCCACGGCGGACGCTGGGAGGCGGTCGGCAGGACCCTCGCCCGGCTGCACACCGCGCTCGCCGGCCATCCGGGCGGCGCGCCGCACACGGCACCGACCTCCGTCCTCTTCGACCCGGAGCAACGGTGGAACCGCCTGCGCCGGCTGGTCGCCGCCTACGAGGAACGGCCGCGCGAGGGCTTCGAGGCATGGGCCCTGGCGGTGGCCCGGGAACGCCTCGCGCAGCTGCCCCGCATCGGGGAACTGGCCGCCGGACTACCGGACCGGGTCACCGTCCAGACGGTGCACGGCGACCTCGCCTCGCCCAATCTGCTCATGCGCGCCGACCGGGTCGCCGCCGTCCTCGACTTCCGCCCTCCGGCACCCCGCGCCGTGCTCTGGGAGATCGCCCGCATCGGCTGCGACCCGCGCACCGTGGTGCTGCGGGAGGACTGGCCGACCGGGCTGGCCCGGCTGCTCGCCGCCTACCGGGCGGCCCGGCCGTGGTTCCCGCCGGCCGAGCTGGCCGCCGTACCGCGCGCGGCCCTGTGCGTACTGGCCGGGGCGGTGCATCCGCTGACGGAGCCGCTGGAGCGGCCGGAGTCGGTGGACCGCTCCGTGCGCGCCTACGCGCTGGACCGGGACCGGGCGGCCGCGATCCTGCTGGAGCGACTGCCGGAGGCGGAACGGGCCGTCCGGGAAGCGCTGTTCTCCCGTCGGTCCGGCTGAACTCGCCTTGTCGTACGTGCCGGCCCGGGGCCAACGTCCCTTCGACGCCCACGACAAGACGAGTTCGATCCGAGCAGTCCGGTCAATTGCGGGCCGGCGTATGGGAATTACCGAACAGCGCATTTGCCGCCGAATACCACCCCGGGCGCGACTGCGGTGATCCCCCGCAGATTTGGACGATCAATTCGGTGCGGCCGTACGCGATCAATTGGGATGAATTCACATGTCCGTTTTGCCCTCTGCGGGCCATTAATAACGTATGGGAATTGATCAGTGAGACCGGTCATATCGGGGAATTGAAACCTTGTTCCGGCAGGTCAGACTCGTTTAGATTTTCCGCAATCCCGATGGGTTCCCCCAAATGCCAGAGGAATTGCGCCATGCCCGGAAAAGGTAAGCACCGCCGCCCCAAGAACAACCGGCTCACCCGCGGATTCGCCTTCGCCGGAACCGGTGGCGCCGCCCTGGCACTGCCACTGATCGGCGCGACCGGCGCCCAGGCCGCCCCCGCCACGGCCGCGACGGCAGCCACGGCCACGGCGAAGGCGGCAGCCGCCTCCGTGCATTCGGTGGCACCCGGAGAGACCCTGTCGAAGATCGCCGAGAAGTACTCCCTCAAGGGCGGCTGGAAGAAGCTGTACGAGGACAACAAGGCGGCGATCGGCGCCAACCCGTCACTGATCCGCCCGGGCACCAAGCTGACGCTGAACGGCGACGGCCGGGCCGCGGCCCCGGCCGCCCGCGCCGACCGCTCGACGCGCACCACGCTCTACACGAACAACCTCGACGGCTGGATCAAGCAGTCCCTGGCCATCATGAAGGAAAAGGGCATTCCGGGCACTTATCAGGGGCTGCACAAGAACATCATGCGGGAGTCCAGCGGCAACCCGCTGGCGATCAACAACTGGGACATCAACGCCCAGAACGGCATCCCCAGCAAGGGTCTGCTCCAGGTGATCGACCCGACGTTCCGCGCCTACCACGTCGCGGGCACGGCCCTGGACCCGTACGACCCGGTCGCGAACATCACGGCCGCCGCCAACTACGCTGCCGCCCGCTACGGCTCGATCGACAACGTCAACGGCCCGTACTGAGCCGAAGAGCCGAACGGTCGAAGGGCCGAACGGTCGAAGGGCCGATGCCCGGCACGACCCCGGCCCGGCCCGGCCCCGGCCCGGCCCCGACGGGAGCCGGGGACGGGGCCGCGGTCGTCAGACCGCGCCCAGGAGCCGGGCGAACTCCTCCGGGCCGGCCGTGAACCCGTGGACGGCCGGCCGGAGCGACCAGCCCCCGCCGGTCCCGCGCACGAACTCGGCGACGGTCGCCGCCGAGGCCCCCGCGACGGCCGAGAAGTCGTCCTCGACCAGGTCGGTCCAGCCCTCCCGGATCCGCACCACGGTGCCCGGGACGTCGCCGAAGGTGCGGGCCGCTCCCGTGTCCTGGAGGACCACACCGACCACGACCCGGCGCAGCCGCTCCGACATCCGGTCCAGTTCGAGGGTCATCACCTCGTCGAAGCCGAAGCCCTGGCCGGTACGGCTGTCCCGGTTCAGGGTGATGGTGCCGTCGGGGGAACGCTTGCCGAAGTGCACCAGGTAGGCGGGGGCGGAGCCCACGGCTCCCGCGGTGGCGCCCGGCCGGTCGTCGGCCTCGTACACCGCCGCGACAATGTCGAGGTCGTGCGGCGGGGCTCCGGCGGGACTCGGGTCCCACTTCAGCGCCACCTCGACCTTGGCCAGTCCCTTGCGCAGTGCGCTCATCGAACTTCCCCTCCTAGACCGGGCGTTCCACCCTACCCCCGGGGCCCGGGCCGCCTCCGCTACCCCTTGGCCGGAAGTACCACCACGCCGTCGTCGTCGGCGTAGACGGTGTCCCCCGGGTGGATGGTGATCCCGCCGAAGGACACCGGCCCGTCCACCGTGCCGGCCCCGGTCTTGCCGCTCTTGCGCGGCACCGTGCCCAGCGCCTTGACGCCCAGGTCCAGCCCGCCGAGCGCCACGCTGTCGCGGACCGCGCCGTGGATGATCAGACCGGCCCAGCCGTTGGCCTCGGCCGCGCCCGCGATGAGGTCCCCGACGAGCGCCGTGCGCAGTGATCCGCCGCCGTCCACCACCAGGACGGCGCCCTCGCCGGGCGTGTGCAGCAGCTCGCGCAGCAGCGCGTTGTCCTCGTGGCAGGTGACCGTCCGGGCCGGCCCGGCGAACACGCGGCGGCCGCCGATCTGCCGGAACTGCAGCTCGCAGACCGCCAGCCGCTCGCCGTACTCGTCGTAGGCGTCGGCAGTCGGGACGGGGGTGATGGACATGCGGCGGATCTCCGTTCATCGGGTCCTGAAGGGCTGTGGGGACCGGGCGGCGACGGCGGCGCCCGGACCGGTCACAGCCGGTCGGCCCCATGGTTCCACGGTGGCCCCTTCAGCAGCGCAGCCGGTCCTCGGTGACGGTGCCCTGTGCCGTGGACACCGTCCGGTCGTGACAGCCGCCGGTCCCGTACAGCCGGTACCGCTCGGTGGTGGTGCCGACCGCGTGCCGCTGGTCGCGCGGTACGCCGGTGGTGTACGTGGCGTCACCCGAGTAGCGGTGGTCGAGCCGGGTCCGGGAGGTCTCGCGGCCTCCGTCGAGGGCGCGGACGTCCGCCCGGTCCCCGAGGGTCAGCACCGTGCGCAGCCGGGCGTCGGCGCCCACGGTGGTCTCGCCGTCCATGGTGTAGGTGCGCAGGGTGCGGGTGGTGTTCCGGCCGGCGGTGACGGTCTCGTGGTCGGTCCAGGCCGCCTCCAGCGCGTCCCGTGCCTCGCCGTCCGTCCAGCGGTGGACGGAGCGGTGGGAGAGGGTCCGGGTGACCGTGGTGGTGATCCGGCCGTGGGAGGTGTCCAGGTATCCGGCGACGGTCAGGGAGTGGCCGGCCGTGGTGTCGAGCCGGTGCTCCGGAGCGGGGCCCGTACCCGGGGTGTGCACGGAGGAGTTGGCCGGATCCGTCGCCCCGTACCGGGTCAGCGCCCCGGGTACGACGGTCCGCGCCTCGTCCTGCCAGAGCAGGATGTTGACGGGGGTGCTCCAGCCGGCCTGCCCCGCGGGTACGCCGGCCACGGAGACCTCGACGCGATGCGGCCGGCCGTCGTTGAGGAGACCGGCGAACGGGGTCAGGTCGTAGGTGACGGGCTGTACGTCCAGGGCGCGGGGGCCGGGGGTGACGTACCAGAGGAAGGGGTTCGACCAGCCGCCGGTCCAGACGGTGGGGAAGGGGGCCGCGATGCCGGCGAGGCGGCCGTCCACGGCGATGCGGACCTCGCGGTTCGGGCCGTCGGCCGCCTTGCAGGAGTACGGGGCGGGGTCCGGCACGGTCATGTACCAGTACTCCTCGCAGCCGCCGCCGGAGCCGGTGGCGTACACCTCCGCGAGGAGGCGTTCGGTGTTGCGCGGGGTGGTGAGGGTGGTGCCGGTGAGCGGGAGCACCCGGTCGGGAGTGCCGGCGGGGGCGGCCGGCGGGGTGCGGCCGTCGGCGGCGTAGAAGGTCAGGGTGACCTTGACGTCGATGATCCCGGTGTAGGTGGCGTCGACGACGTTCCCGATGAGCATCTCCACCGGCTGCGGGCGGGCGAGGGTGTCGCGGTAGCGGGTGACGTCCTTCTCGACGGACCAGGTGATGCCGTCGGGCGAGGGCTGGGGGGTGGAGGTGCGGAGGATCTCGACCCCGCCGAGGGTGAGGTTGCCCAGCCGGTCGTACTGGCGGCCCTTCACCTTGCCGTCGAGGCGCAGCACCACCGCGGCCCAGTCGCCGGGGCGGCCGCACCCGGCGGGCGGGGCGTAGCCGCCGCGGTACGGGGTGAAGTCGCGGAACTGCGCCTCGGCCAGGGTGAGCGTGCAGGACCGGGTCGCCGGGCGGTGCACCGGCGGGGCTGCGGTGAGCGGGTCGTGCCAGTCGCTGCCGAACTCGGGCGGCGGGGCCGGGCTGTCCACACGCGGGCTGTCCACCCGCAGGTGGTCCACACGCGGGCTGTCGGCCCGTGAGCGGCGGGCCTCCGGGGCCCGGGTGGGGTACGCCGGTGCGACGGCCTGCGGCTCCGGCGCGGCGGGGGCCGCAGCGGAGGCCGCGGGAGCCCCCGCGAGTGCGCCTGCGGCGAGGAGGAGCCCGCCGAGCGCACCCCTGATCTTCTCTCGTGTCATGGGCATGCAGTGAAGCGCGGGCGCGCCCGGACCGGCCAGTGGCGTGCGGCCGTCGTGGCCGGATCCCGATGTCCGGACACCGGGGCGGGCCACCGGCACCCCGCGGTCTCCCCCGTGTCAAGCCACGACGTCCCGGGGCATGACGTACGGCCCGCCCGCCGGTTCTCCTGGACACCCGGTCGAAGCGGTGGCGCCGGAACGGCGTACCCCTGGCAGGACAGGAGATCCCCATGCAGGCCATCGGCATCGTCCTGGCGATCCTCATCGCCGCGCTCACCAGCATCGTGGTCATGCGGCACGTCATGGCCGCGAACCCGACACAACGCATACCCCTGGTCCTCTTCAGACCCTCGAACGTTCCGCTCCGGGTGGAGGTGCTCTCCTATCCGGCCTGGGGCCTGAGCGGAGCGCTGCTCGGCTCCCTCCTGCCGCTGTGGACGGCCATGGCCGTCGGCTGCACGGCGGCGTGGATTCCCTGGGACGTGCTGCGGCGGCGCCACAACCGGCGGGTGGCGAACGCACTCCCCTGATCGCTTGGGAAGGGAGAGGGACGAAGGGAGAGGGCGGAACAGAGCACGAGGCGTGCACCGGCGTGGACGCCCGGCCGGGAGGCCGGACCCGGTCCGGCCTCCCGCTACCCCTCCCGGGTGGGGTGGGTGACCAGGCGCTCGTTGGCCCAGTCCCAGGCGCGGGAGCCGATGCCCGGGCACTCGGCCGCGAGGCGGGCGGCGAGGAAGTCCAGGTCGGTGCGCCGGTAACGGGTGATCATCTGGGCCAGGGACATCCCGCTGTCGTCGACCACGTCGATCCGGCAGCCGGCCGCCAGCAGAGCGCGGACCAGGTCCGCCGAACCCCCTCCGTGCACCGCGGCGAGCAGCGGGGTGCGGCCGAGCTTGTCGCGGGCCTCCGGGTCCAGTCCGGCCGCCAGCAGGCGGGGCAGCAGCGGCTCGTGGTCCAGCAGGTGCAGGACGTGGAGGAGGCTGCGGCCGCCGGCGCCGTGGGCCCGCGGGTCGAACCCGGCGTCGAGCAGGGCGAGTACACCGTGCGTGTCGCCGTGTCCGGCCCGGAGGAACAGGTCCTGGCGCTGGGCCTGCAGGGCCCGCGGCAGCCGTCCCCGGTCCGTGGTCCAGGTGCGGCGTACGGCATGGCAGCCGGTCCCGTCCCCGGTCGGCGGCTCGTCCTCGTGCGGGAGGTGCAGCGCACCGTCCCGGTGGCCGATCTCGTGCCACTCCCGGCCGCAGCGGACCCGTACGGGGGCCGGCGGGGGCGGACCGGGCGGGCCTGACGCCGGGCCGGCCGCGGGGAACAGCGCCGCCGCGACCAGCGGATGGAGTTCCCGGGGCGGGACCAGGCCGGCCCGGACCAGCGCGGGGTCGGGCAGGCGGCTCCAGGCGTACCCGGGCAGCATGACCACGCCGTCGGGGAGTCCGTCCGGCGATCCGGTCAGGGTGGTCATCCGCACCTTGTCACCGACGGGTTCCAGCACGGCGTACCGGCCGGTCCACGGGTGGAGGGCGAAACGGTCGGCGACACCGGCCGCGGCCAGCCGGATGACCTCCGGCACCAGCCGGGTCACGTCCGCGGGCAGCCAGGAGAGGAGCCACCCCGGGGTGCAGGCAGGCCCGATGCCGTTCCCGTGGTCGCCGTGGTCGTCGACGCCCGCCGCCGCCCACGCCTCGTCCCGGGCGCCGCCGGACAGCAGGACCGCGCTCCATTCGGCGCGCGCCACCGGGTCGGCGGGGCCGGGGTCCTGTGCGGGCAGCTCCTCCGTGCGCAGCGGCCGCCCGTCCGGTGCGAAGAACGGCAGCCGGTCCCCCGGCCCGCCGGCCGCGGCCGAGGCCCGGAGGCCGGCGGAATGCCGGGCGTCCCACAGGAACCGGGCGGCCGTCCAGTGCTCGGCGGGGACTTCCGCACGCGCGTGTCGCCAGGCGTCCGTGTCCACGGTGCCGAAGCACAGCCGGATCCGCTGGGGTCCCTGCGCCGTGTTCGGGGTCCGCGCGTACAGGTAGGGGCCCGCGGGCGCCGGGCCCGGGCCGCGCGGACCGTACCGGGCCAGGAGCACCACCCGGCCGGGCTCCAGGGTGGAGTGTCCGCGCAGGCGCGGTGCGTGCCAGCGCAGCAGGTCCGGGGCGAGGTGGCGGAGGTCGTCCGCCAGCAGGGCCGCGGTGCCGGTGCCGTGCCGGTGCGCCACGTCCTCCGGGTCGAACAGGACGTCCACGGCGGCGGAGTCGCAGGCGCCGCGCCAGTCGCCGGCCAGCCGGCGGGCGGTGGCCTCCTCGATCATCCGGCGCGGGACGGCGTACCGGCGGACGGTCTGCAGGGCGACGGCGTCCTGGCGGGACGGGCCGCCGACCGGGACTCGTTCGCTCATCGGGCCGCTCCTGGCGCTGCGGGTCGGGTGCAGGGCCGACCGGATTCGAACCGGCGTCCTCCAGCTCGCAGCGTTGGCGCGACGACCTCTGCGCTACGACCCTGCGGGCGTGATCCTAACGAGCACGCCCGCAGGGCCGTACGGCGGCCCGGTGCCGGCCCCGGCACCACCACTGCCGAGGCCGGTGCCGGCCGCCCGGTCACCTCACCAGTTGCCGTCGGCCACCGGCTTGCCCGGGGCGTCGCCCAGCGGGTGGACCTGGCCGGGGACCGGGGGCACCCACGGGGTGTGGTCGTCGCCGAGCCAGTTGCCCACCGGCTTGACGCCGCCGAGGGTGTCGGTCGGGGCGAGGTCCGTGGCGTCCTCGTCGTAGTAGTCGAACCAGGGCAGTCCCGCCTTGGTGTACGCGGCCCGGTCGACCGGCGACGGCGGGGCGGGCTCGCCGGTGATCCGCTCCCACTCGGGCGGGGTCACCAGGTGGACGAACACCCGGCCCGCCGGGTCCTTCGACCAGTCCTTCAGCGGCCGTTCGTCCTGGTAGACCTCCTGCTGCATGGAACCGCCGACGCCCAGTCCCATCGCGGCGGGCGCCGGTGCGGCCGCCGCCCGGGGGGCCGGGGCGCAGCCGGGCGCAGCCATGGCGGCGGGCGCGGGCGGCGCCGCCATCGGCATGGGGGCGCCGTAGCCCCCGGGGGCACCGGGCGGGAGGGGGCCGCCGGGGGCACCCGCCGCGCCGGGCGGGTTGGGCCCGAAGGGCGGGACCGGCGGGGGGAAGGGCGGGGGGAACGGCGGGCCGCCGGCCGTCCGCGCGTCCGCCGCCGCGCGGCGCTGGTCCGCGCGCCACTCCGCGAGCCGGGCGTCGTTCAGCGGGAAGGCCTGGAGCTGTACGCCGCCGGTGGTCTCCTCGCCGGTCACCTGGCCCTCCACCGTCGCGCCCATCCCGAGCGGTACGGCGACGAACTGGCGGACGGTGCCCTTCCCCGAGTTGATGCCGTCGAGCCAGGGCTGCCGGGGCAGCACCACGTAGTTCTGCGGGCGGCGGGCCAGACGGCCGGTCCACCGCTCCCCCGACACCGCGCACACCTTGCCCACGCCGATCTGCAGCGCGGTGGGCTCCCGGCTGCCGCCGAAGGCCATCCACATCGCCTCGCGCAGGTACACGGGCAGGATCACGCCACCGCGCGCCCGCCATTCCTCGGGGACCGGGCCCGGGCAGTCCTCGATCCGGCGCAGCGGAAATTCCCCCAATCCGGGCGGAAGGGGATGTGTTCCCGTCTCGGGGAGCCGCAATGTCCTGATGAATCGGACTTGCGCCCCGTCTCCCAGCAGCAGCGCGTTGCCTTCGATCCGTACGGATCCCGCCATCGTGTCCCCTCCGTTCACGACCCGCCGCGGCCGTAGATCTTTCGGCCACACCGGATCGTTATCCTCAAGTTTTCCTCAGAACTAGTGACGCTGTCTTCATGGCCTTTCTAGCTTCCTCAGAAGCCACGTTCCGTAAGACAGAGAGTCCATGATGAAGGTTCCCAAGGTTGGTGCGGTCGCTGCCGTGACCGCCCTCGTTCTGAGCGCCGCCGGATGCGGCCTGCTGCCGGGCGACGAAGACAAGCCGATGATCCAGATCGGCATCAAGTTCGACCAGCCGGGACTCGGCCTGCGGGAGCCCGGCGACAAGTTCTCCGGATTCGACGTGGACGTGGCCCGGTACGTCGCCAAGGAGCTCGGCTACGCGCCGGACCACATCGAGTTCAAGCAGGTCTACAGCTCCGACCGGGAGCTCATGATCGAGCAGAACGAGGTCGACTTCATCGTCGCCAGTTATTCGATCAACGAGAAGCGCAAGGCCAAGGTGGACTTCGCCGGTCCGTACTTCGTGGCCCACCAGGACCTGCTGGTCCGTTCCACGGAGTCCGGCATCAACAAGGCCGAGGACCTCAACAACAAGAACCTCTGCTCCGTCACGGGCTCCACCTCCGCGGAGAACGTCCGGACCAAGCTGGCCCCGAAGGCGGGCATCACCGAGGTCGGCGGCTACTCGGAGTGCGTGGTCGCGCTCAAGGAGTCCGTCCTGGACGCGATGACCACGGACAACGCGATCCTCGCCGGCTATGCGGCGCAGGACATCAACCAGGGCAAGTTCAAGCTCACCGGGCTGAAGCTGAGCAACGAGCACTACGGCATCGGTCTGAAGAAGGGCAACACCGACCTTCAGACGAAGATCAACGCGGCGCTCCGCAAGATGGTCCAGGACGGGTCCTGGGAGAAGGCCGTCGCGGCCAACTTCGGCTCGGTGAACTTCAAGAACGAGCCGGCCCCGCAGATCACCGAGGGCCGCTGACCCTCCCCCGGATCAGCTCCCCCGGGTCGGCTCCCCCGGGTCGGCTCCCTCGGGTCACCGGGGTCCACCGACCCGCCCGGGCCCCGGTCCGGCGCGGCGCGTCCCGTCAGGCCCTCCCCCTGTCAGGACGCGCCGCCGAGGACCCGGCCGACCCGGGCGGTGAACTCGTTCCAGGTCGGCCGGGGCGTCCGCTCGTCCCACACCTTCTGGGCCAGGGCGGCCAGTGGCATCCGGATGCCCGCGGCCACCTGGGCCTGGGTCTGTGCCGTGGAGCGGTCGGCCCAGACCGCGAGCCGGGCACCGAGTATCTGCGGCTGGTAGCGGGCGGGCACCGGGCTGGTGCCGCGCAGCACCAGCGGGGTCCACTGTTCGTAGATCCTGCGGCCGGTGGGGTAGGTGAACTGGTTCGGTTCCCCGAGCACGTAGTAGAGGTACTCGTCGTTGAGGTTGACCACCTTGCGGCCCTCGGCCAGATAGGCCGTGGGCGGGCGGGCGCCGATCTCCTTGCCGGTCCAGTACTCGGCCTGGATGTCGCGGGCGGGGGCGGTGACCCCGCCGGGGAAGAACCCGTCGTTCCACGCCTTGAGCTGTTTGCCGGACGGGCGGACCACGTCGGCCCGGTCGTTCAGCCAGCCCGTGGCCAGGTCCTGCACCTTCGCGCCGGCGCCGTACCGCTGCCGGGCGGCCGCCGCGAGCTGCGGGAAGGACGCCTCGGGGTTGCGGACGACCAGCGCCTGGTACTCGTCGGCGCCCAGGTGCCAGGCCCCGCCGGGGAACAGCGGGAGGTATTCGCGCAGCAGCTCGTCCACGAGCCGGGCCGACGCCGGGTTCGATATGTCCACGGCGCCCTGGACGGCCTTCCCGTTCACGTTCCGCAGCTGGAGCTGCGGGTGGGCGCGGAGCACGGCTCCGAGGTGCCCGGGCGAGTCGATCTCGGGGACCACGTCGATGTGCAGGCTGCGGGCGAGGGCGACGATCCGCCGCACCTCGGCCTTGGTCAGGTGCGGGGTGGAGACGATCTCGGGATGGCTGGTGGACTCGATCCGGAAGGCCTGGTCGTCGGAGAAGTGCAGGCCGAGCTGGTTGAGCTTGAGGTCGGCCATGGTGCGCAGCCGGTCCTCGATCCACCCGGCGGTGAAGTGCTTGCGGGCGATGTCCAGGTTGAGGCCGCGCTGAGGTTTGGCGGGCCGGTCGCGGACGGTGCCCTCGCCGATCGATCCTGCGGCTTTGACGGCCTGTTTGAGGGTGCGGGTGCCGTAGAAGACCCCTGCCTCGTCGGGGCCGGTGATCTTCACCTGTCCGTCGTGGACGGTGAGGGCGTACGACTCGGGGGTCGTGGCGCCCGGCACCGCGGCGTCGAGGTCGAGGGTCACGTCCCCGCGCCTGGGCGGGGCGGTGCCGCCGAAGGCCAGCCCGAGCTCCGTCGCCGTCAGCTTCGCCTCGTCGGTGAGGCCGGGGCTGTCGGCGGCGACGAGCACCCTGGCTCCGCCGGCGGGCCGCCAGCCGGGGCCGCGGGCCGGCGTGTGTTCCCGTACGGCGGGGACGGTCTGCGGGGCGGTCGACAGCGGGTACGTCGGGGTCGGTGACGGTGGGGGCGCCGTCGCGGTGGGGGCGGCCAGGGTTTCCGGTGCGGTCTGCGAGGCCGGAGGGGCGGTGGCGCGGCCCGGCGCGGCCGGGGATCCGCCGCTGCTGTCGGAGCCGGCGGCCGTACAGCCGGGGAGGGCGAGGAGGAGCACCGCGGCGGCGGTGGCCGTCGCGGTCGGATGGCCCTTGCGGTGCCGTTTCCCGAATTGCCGCATGCTTCGACCGAGCACCCCTCGACGAGCCCTGCACTGGTCCTCGACGAGCCCCGTCACGTTCCGGACGGGCTCCCGGACAGGTGCCCGGGCGGCCGGAGGGCCGCGTCGTCCCCCGTACGTACCAACCTCGCACGGGGGGCGGGACGGCGCGACTCCGGGCGGGCCCGTCAGGCGGTCCCGCGGGGCGCGCCGGCGGACGCGGGGACGGGGCCGGGGGCGACGGCCGGGCCGGTCGTGGCGGCGGCCTGGCCGGCCGTGGCGGCGGACGCCCGGGCCGGGGTTCCGCCGGCGACGATCCTGCCGGGGCGGCCGGCCGTACGGCGCTCCAGGGCGCCGGACAGCACGGCCAGGGCGAGCGCGGCGGCGGCGAGGGCGGCGCCGACCCAGTTCGGGGCCGTCCAGCCCAGCCCGGCGGCGATCACCAGGCCGCCGAGCCAGGCGGCGAGGGCATTGCCCACGTTGAAGGCGGCGATGTTCATCGCGGAGGCCAGGGTGGGCGCCGCGGCGGCCTGGTCGAGCACTCGCTTCTGCAGCGGCGGGACGGTGGCGAAGCCGAGGGCGCCGATCAGGAACAGGGTCAGGGCGGCGGTGAGCCGGCCGTGGGCCGTGAGCGTGAACAGGGAGAGCACCAGGGCGAGCGCGCCGAGGGACCCGTACAGCAGGGGCATCAGGGCGCGGTCGGCGAACCGGCCGCCGATCAGGTTGCCGGCCACCATGCCGAGGCCGAGGAGGACGAGCAGCCAGGTCACGGAGGTGTCGGCGAAGCCGGCCGTCTCGGTCATCATCGGGGCGAGGTAGGTGATGGCGGCGAAGACCCCGCCGAAGCCGAGGACGGTCATCGCCATGGCGAGCAGCACCTGCACGTTGCGGAACGCGGCCAGCTCGTGCCGGACCCGGACGCCCTCGGGCCGGGGCAGGTCGGGGACCAGGCGGGCGATGCCGAGCAGGCCGAGGACGCCGAGCGCGGAGACGGCCAGGAAGGTGATCCGCCAGCCGAGGGTCTGGCCGACGAGGGTGCCCAGGGGGACGCCGACCACGTTGGCGACGGTCAGGCCGGTGAACATGGCGGCGATGGCGCCGGCCTTCTTCTGCGGTGCCACGAGTCCGGCGGCGACCACGGAGCCGATGCCGAAGAAGGCGCCGTGTGCGAGGGAGGCGACCACGCGGCCGGCCAGCATCGCGCCGAGGGTGGGTGCGAGGGCGGAGAGCAGGTTGCCGGCGATGAAGAGGCCCATCAGCAGCATCAGCATGCGTTTGCGGGGGACGCGGGTGCCGAGGACGGTCATCAGCGGGGCACCCAGGACCACGCCGAGGGCGTAGCCGGTGACCAGGAGGCCGGCGGCGGGGATGGAGACCCCGTAGTCGGCGGCGACCTCGGGGAGCAGGCCCATGATGACGAATTCGGTGGTGCCGATGCCGAAGGCGCCGATGGCGAGTGCGAGGAGTGCGAGGGGCATGGAGGGGTCCTTGGCGGGGTGGCGAGGAGCAGGGGGCGCGCACGGATTGCATGCGTTCGCCGTTTGCATGCGTCCACATTAATTGCACACGCGGGATATTTGCAAGCGCGGGCTATTGCGTTGGTGGCCTATTCTGGAGCCATGACCGCAACCGACAGCGCACTGACCGGGCTCTCCCAGGGCTGGTGCGCCCTCTCCCTGCTGCACGGGCGGATCGAGTCGCACATCGAGCGGGCCCTGCAGACCGCTCACGGACTGAGCGTGCGGGAGTACTCCCTGCTGGACGTGCTCAGCCGGCAGCACGACGGACCGGGCGGCCACCTGCAGATGAAGCAGGTCGCCGACGCCGTGGTGCTGAGCCAGAGCGCGACCACCCGGCTGGTGACCCGGCTGGAGGAGCGCGGCCTGCTCGCCCGCTACCTCTGCCCCACCGACCGCCGCGGCATCTACACGAACGTGAGCGGGGCCGGGCTGGACCTCCTGCGGGCCGCCCGCCCGACGAACGCCGCCGCGCTCCGCGAGGCGCTCGACGCGGCCGCGCGGACGCCGGAACTGGCCCCGCTGGTCACCGCCGTCGAACAGTTGGGGGCGGAGGCGGTGGCCCGCCAGGGGATGTCCGGCGACCGCTGAGCACCGGCCGGGCGCCCGGACCGGCGGGCGTCCGGACGCCCGCCGGATGTCCACGGTCACCCGCCGGACGCCCGCCTGATGTCCACCGGTCACCGGCCGGGCGTCTACCGAACGCCCGACAGGCGTCCACCGAACATCCGTCGGGCGTCCGCTGAGCGTTCCCTCAAGATCGGCAATCGGATAGGTTGCCGGTACGTGACCACCAAGCCGCGGCCGGCCGGCCGCACATTCGAGGCCATCGCCGCCGACGCCCTGCGCGACACGGCACAGCTCCGGGAGATCTACGCCCCGCCCGGCGAGGCGGCGCAGCACAAGGCCGTGGACCGGATCCACGACGCCGCCCGCGCCTTCATCGCCCGCTCGTCCCTGGTGTTCATAGCCAGCGCCGGCGCCGACGGGAGCTGCGACGTGACCCCGCGGGGCGGGCCGGCCGGATTCGTCTCCGTACTGGACGAGTGCACGCTCGCCGTCCCCGACGCCACCGGCAACCGACGGCTGGACAGCATGCACAACATCGTGGAGACCGGCCGGGCCGGCCTGATCTTCCTGGTCCCCGGGCGGCCGTCCACGCTGCGGGTGAACGGCCGGGCCTGCGTCACCACCGACCCGCGCCTGCTGGAGCAGCTGACCGCCGTCGGCAAGCCGCCGCGCAGCGCGATCGTGATCGACGCGGAGGACGTCTACCAGCACTGCCCCAAGGCGCTCCTGCGCAGCGACGCCTGGCAGCCCGGGAACTGGCTCCCCGAGGACGCCGTGCCGAGCTCCGCCGAGATCACCCTCTCGCACCTCAACCCGCGCCTGCCCGGTCTGACGCTGGAGCAGGTCCGGCAGGACGAACGGGAATCACTGCTGCACCGCTACGAGTGACACGATCCGGCCCGGCCGGGCCACCGGGCCGCGTGTTCCCGGGCCGGGGCTCCGGCCCGGGAACCCGCGCCGGCCCTGATCGCGTCAGCCGGACGGCACGCTGCTGGGGGTCGCGCTGGGGCCCGTCCCGGGCACGGCACTGGTGGCGCCGCCCGGGCCCCCCGGAGTCGGCGTGACCCGCGTCCCCCGGCCGGGGCTCGGACTGCCGCCCCGGTAGCCGCTCGGGCTCGCACCCGGCGTCGCGGTCGGGGACGTGCTCGGGGGCGGCGCGCTCGGCGGGTCCGAGCGCAGCGGAGTCGGCGTACGCGAAGGGGGCGTGAGCGAGGACGGTGCGGAGGGCTCCGGGACGGGGCTCGACGCGCCCGGCTCCGGGCCGGTCGGCGCGAGGCTGGGCGGGGCGGCCGGCGGGACGGGACGCGGCGCGGGCGGGTCCGGGGCGAAGCCCAGGTAAGCCGCTCCGGCCACGGCGGCGGCGGCGAGTCCGGCCAGCCCGGCTCGGAGCAGCGGGGTCCGGCGCCACCACAGGCTCTGCCGGGCCGTCATCCGCGGGGGCAGCGCCGGACGCAGGTCCCGTACGGTCACCGAATCCGCGCGGGCCTCCAGCGCCTGCCGGAGCCGGCGCTCCACGGGGCGTTCGCCGTCGGCCGTCATATCCGTCCCTCCAGGATCCGTTCCAGCGCGTCCAGGGCGCGGCTGGCGTTCGACTTGACCGCGCCCCGGCTGATGCCCAGGGTCTCGGCGATCTCCGCCTCGCTCAGATCGGCCCAGTAGCGCAGGACCAGCACCTGGCGGCGGCGCGGGGTGAGCTCGCCCAGCGCGGCGAGCACCTCGCGGTGCGCCTCGTCGATGACCACGTGGTCCTCGGCCGAGGGGACGTCGGACGGCGGGGGCGGTGTCCAGGCCCGGACGGTCCGGCGGCGCCTGAGCACCGAACGGGAGGTGTTGACCACCGCCGTCCGCAGGTAGCCGAGCGCGTTGTCGACTTCGGCGATGTGCTCGCCGTGGCGCCGGTAGAGGGCGGTGAAGGCGTCCTGGACGACGTCCTCGGCGGTGGCGAGGTCATCGACCAGGAGCACCGCGAGACGGACCATGGAGAGCCGGTGCGCGTGGTAGAGCCCGGTCACGGTGGGCGGCCGCGGGTCGTCGTACCCGTGCACGTGGCCGTGGCCGTGGGGGTGGACGGGCGCGTACGGGGGTGCACAGGGGTCCGCGTACGGGGGTGCGGGCGGGGCGGCGGGCTCGCGGCCGCCCAGCATCAGCAGCAGCGCTCCGCGCAGGACGGCGCGCACGCCCCGCCGCCCGCCGGGCCGCGCCCGGAGGAATCCGGGCGCGGCGGGGCGGAACGGCAGGGCGTGGTGCAGCACGGGGTTCCTCGGGTCGAGCACGTCAGCGCAGGGAACGCCGCCGGACGAGGAACAGGGTCCCGGCCCCGGCCCCGAGCAGGCCGACGGCACCGGCGCCTATGGCGGCGTTGGTGGCGCCGGATCCCCCAGTATGCGCGAGCTCGGGGTTGCCGGAGGGAGCGGCGGACGGGACCGCGGTGGGGGCCTGGGACGGGACGGCGGACGGATCGGTGCCCGGCGGCATGCTCGGGACCGGAGTCGGCTTGGCGCTGCCCGCGCCGCCGGGGCTGCTCGGGCTCGGGGTGGGCTTGCGGCTCGGCGGCACGCTGGGCACCGCCGACGGCGCGGCGGACGGGGTCGCGCTGGGCGGGGTGCTCGGCACCGCCGTCGGGGCGGGCGAGGGGGTGGCGCTCGGCCCGGAGGCCGCGGACGCCGGCACGGCCACGGCGGCCAGTGCGGTGGCGACGGCGGCGGTGAGGACTGCGCGCTTGAGGTTGTGCACGGTGTTGCTCCCGGGTCGGGGTACAAGGACGCCGGATCGCGCCCTTCACCCCCCACGACGTGCGACCCCCCGGGAGGTTGCCGCCGTTGCCGAAGTTTTTTCACCGGGTTTCCGCCGCGCACCCGGACGTCGGGGACGGGCCCGTCCGGGCAGGTCCCGTACGGTCAGCTCGCGTCGGGGCGGGTCGCGTACGGCCGGCTCCCGTCGGGGCAGGTCCCGTCGGGGCAGCGCTCGTCCGCACAGGGCTCATCCAGGCGGGGCTCATCCGGGCAGGGCTCATCCGGGCAGGCACGCTCCGGCGACCCGGCCTCCCGGATCCGGACCCGTGCGGTGAGTGCCCCGCTCAGGGGTCGGCGACGAGGACCACGGCCGTGCCGTAGGCACAGACCTCGGTGCCCACGTCGGCCGCGTCGGTCACATCGAACCTCATCATCAGCACGGCGTTCGCACCCCTGGCCCGCGCCTGCGCGATGAGCCGCTCCATGGCCTGGTTGCGGGTCTCGACCAGGGTCTTGGTCAGCCCCTTGAGCTCGCCGCCGATCATGGACTTCAGGCCCGCCCCGATCTGGCTGCCGATGTGCCGGGACCGGACGGTGAGCCCGAAGACCTCGCCGATGACCTGCTGGACGCGGTATCCGGGCGCGTCGTTCGTCGTCACGACCAGGACCCCGGACTGCGTCGAGGTCCCGCCGCCGTACTCCTCGATACCCATGGCACCACCTTCCTGCGGCCGCCCGGACCCCGCATCCCGGACGGCGGCGGGCGGTCACCCCAGGGAGAGCCCGGCGACGATCTCGGCACCCGGGAGCTCGGCGAACAGCTTGCCGGGGGCGATCAGCTTGCCGCGCCGGCGGCCGCTGCCCACCAGGACGTACTCCATGTCGGCCACGGCCGGGTCGACCAGCAGCGGCCAGTCGGCCGGCAGCCCGATCGGGGTGATGCCGCCGTACTCCATCCCCGTCCCCTCCACCGCGGTGTCCATCGGCGCGAAGGACACCTTGCGCGCGCCCAGCCGGCGGCGCACCGCGCCGTTGACGTCCGCGCGGGCGCCCGACGGGACCAGGCAGGCGGCCAGGGAGGTCTCGCCGCCGCGCCGGGCGGCGACGATCACGCAGTTCGCCGACGCTTCCAGCAGCTCCTCGCCGTAGTGCGCGACGAAGGCGGCGGTGTCGGCGATGGCGGGGTCGGTGTCGACGTAGACGATCTGCCCGGCGGGAACGGTGCCGTTCCAGGAGCGGACCGCGTCCGCCACCGGAGGGGTCAGCTCGTCCAGGCACTCGGGGGCGGGGCGGGCGTTCTCGAAGGGGCCGATGGGTGCGCGCATGATCGCCATCATGCACCAGTGGTCCACCGGTGGGACCCTGGACTGCGAAAACGCACGCGGGACTGCGAAGACGTACGCAGGACTGCGAAGACGCTCGCGGGACCACGAGAACGCATCCGGGACTGCGAGAACGCACGTGCCCGCCGCCGGCGTACGCGCCGGGCGGGAGGCAGGAGGCGCCGATGGATCCGGTGGCCGCGCTCCGGCGCATCGCCTTCCTGCTGGAACGCGCCCAGGCTCCGGCCTACCGCGCGCAGGCCTTCCGTACGGCCGCCGCCCGGGTGGCCGGGATGCCGGAGGGGGAGGCCGCCGCACGGGCCGCCGCCGGCACCCTGGAGGCCGTCAAGGGGATCGGGCCGAAGACCGCCGGGGTGATCGCGGAGGCGGTCGCCGGGCGGATCCCGGAGTACCTCCAGCACCTGGAGGACGAGCTGGAGGCGGAGACGGACACACCGCTCGCCACCGGCGGACGGGGAGGGGAACTGCGGGCCGCGCTGCGCGGCGACTGCCACCTGCACTCGGACTGGTCGGACGGCGGCAGCACCATCGAGGACATGGCACGGGCCGCGATCGGACTCGGCCACGAGTACGCGGTCCTCACCGACCACTCGCCACGGCTGACGGTGGCGCGCGGACTCTCCCCGGAGCGGCTGCGCGAACAGCTGGACGCGGTGGCGGAACTGAACGCGTCCTGGGCACCGTTCCGGCTGCTCACGGGGATCGAGTGCGACATCCTCGACGACGGCGCGCTGGACCAGGAACCCGAACTGCTGGACCGGCTGGACCTGGTGGTGGTGTCGGTCCACTCCAAGCTGCGGATGGACAAGCGGGCGATGACCCGCCGGATGGTGGCGGCGGTACGGAACCCGCACGCGGACGTGCTGGGGCACTGCACGGGCCGGCTGGTCACCGGGCGCGGGCGGCCGGAGTCCGAGTTCGACGCGGAGGCGGTGTTCGCGGCGTGCGCGGAGGCGGACACCGCCGTGGAGGTCAACAGCCGCCCGGAGCGGCTGGATCCGCCGCGCCGGCTGCTCCGGCAGGCGGTCGAAGCGGGCGTGCTGTTCTCCGTCGACACCGACGCGCACGCGCCGGGGCAGCTGAGCTGGCAGGTCCTCGGCTGCGCCCGGGCCGAGGAGTGCGGGGTGCCGGCGGAGCGGGTGGTCAACACCTGGCCGGTGGAACGGCTCCTGGCCTGGACGAACGGGTGAGCAGCGCTCGGGTGAGCAGCGCTCAGGAGTCGGTGCGGACGTCGGCGTAGATCCCCAGGTAGCGGTACGCGCCCGAGGTGACCTTGTAGAGGTGGCCCAGCCGGCCGTCGATCAGCGAACGGCTCGTGGGGTCGTGCTCAAGGGTCTTGGCCAGGCCCCGGTAGGGGGTGCGGAAGATCCGCCGGGACAGGCCCGACCGGTCCCGTCCTCCCTCCGTCAGCGCCGCGAGGGCGGTGGCGACCAGGCCCACCGCGTCGTACGCCTCGGTGGCCCAGCGGGCGGGCGGTGCCCCGTACGCCTTCCGGTGCGCGGCGGTGAACCGGGCGGCGGCGGGCACGGCGAGCGGGTCGGTGAACAGCGCGCCGAACACCCAGCCTTCGGCCGCCCGGCCGGCGTCGGCGAGGAAGCCCGGCTCCATGACCTGCTGGATGCCGACGCGTGGCCCGCGGAACCCCGCGTCGGCGAGGGCCCGGGCGAACCGGACGGCGCGCTCGGGTGAGTTCGAGGTCAGGACGGCGGCATCGGCCCCTGCCGCGGTCAGGGCCGCCGCGGCCGCGCCGATGTCGGAGCCGCTGCCGGCCGCCGGTACCCGGTGCACCGTCACGGTGCCCCGGGCAGGCGGGGCCTGCTGCATGAACTGGCTGATCCGCCAGGCGGTCCGCCCGCCGGCCTCGTCCTCGACCACGGCCGTCCGGGGCGAGGGCCGGACCTGTGAGAGGTAGTGGATGATCGGGAAGCTGATCTGGACGTCGGCGGGGCGGGTCAGGCACAGCGTCTGCCACGTGGACGCGGCGTTCTCGGGGCTGTCGACCGACACCGGCAGCAGGGCGAGGTCGGCAGCGGCGCACACGCCCGCGACGGTGCCCAGGGCGGCGTCCCAGGTCGGGCCGAGCACTGCGGTGACGGCCGGATCGGCGGCCAGCTCCCGTGCCACCCGCTCGGCGCGGGCGGCGTCCCCCGCATCGTCGGCGACCTTCAGCACGAACCGGAACAGGGCGTCGGGCCGGGCGTTGTGGTCCTCCACGGCCAGCCGCGCACCACGCTCGTGTGCCTGGCCGGTGGCCTTGCCGGGCCCGGTCAGATCGGCCTGCAGCCCGAGCGCGAAGACGGGCAGGTCCCGCGTTCCCGTGCTGCCCTGGCCGGCACCGGCCTCGCCGCCTGCGCCACCTCCGCCGCGAAGGAGTACGGCCGGTACGGCGGCCACCGCCAGCGCGGCCCCGCCGAACGCGAACAACCGCCTCCGGCTCAGCGCCGTACGCGGGGCCTCCCCGCCCGGTACGCCCTCCACGCCCTCCACGGCCGCGCCGGGAATGCCGTCCGCCCGGGTGACCTCAGGCGCGGGCAGGTCGAGCGCACGCGTGGACCGCTCGGTGATCAGCCGCCGGAGCCCGGGCGGCAGCCAGTCCCCCGCCGTTCCGTACGCGGGACCGGCGGCATCGGCGGCGTCCTCGACGGTGTCCGGGACGGCGCGTGGCGGGGCGGCGGAGGGCCCCGGGGCGTTCGGCGCGGTCGGGGTGTGGGCGGCCGCCGGCGGCGGGGCCTGCCCGGCGCCCGGGTCGGGCGCCACGGGCACCGGTGGGGCCGGCCGCCCGGCCGTGGGCGCGTCCGCCGCCGGCGGCGCGGGCCGCACCGGAGCCGGCCGGGGACCGGCGACGGGCCCCGGCCCGGGCCCCACCGTCGGCGCGGCGGTCGGCCCGACCGTGGGCGCGGCGGGGCCTCCGAGGGCCGCAGAACCACGTTCCGGCTCCGGCTCCGGGACGGCGTCGGCCGCTCCGGTGGTGTCCTCACTGTCCGCCACGCTCCCCGCAGTGCCCGGCGCACCGGGGAGGGCGTGCAGTTCGCCCGAAACGGGCTGGACACGGTCGGCCACGTCCGGGGCGGCGTCGGCCGGCTCGACGGCCTCGCCGCTCCCCCCGAGCAGGACGCGCAGTTCGGCCGGGGTGGGGCGGGATGCCGGGTCCTTGGCCGTGCAGGAGGCGATCGCGGGGCGCAACTCCTCGGGAACCTCGTCCAGTTCGGGTTCCTCGTGGATGGTCCGGAAGACCACCGCCGCGGGATGCCCGCCGCCGAACGGCCCGCGGCCCGTCGCCGCGTAGGCCAGGACGCAGCCCAGCGAGAAGAGGTCACTCGCGGGTTCCGGCGCCGGGGCACCCGCCCTGGCCAGCTCGGGCGCCAGGTAGCCCGGCGTGCCCACCACGGCGTCCGCGGACGTCAGAGCGGTCGACCCCGTCTCCCGGGCGATGCCGAAGTCGATCAGGCGCGGGCCGTCCAGGGCGAGCAGGATGTTGCCCGGCTTGACGTCCCGGTGGACCAGCCCGGCCGAGTGCACCTGCTCCAGCGCCTCGGCGAGCCGCACGCCCAGCGTCCGTACGGTCCCGGCCGGCAGCGGACCGTACGCGGCGACCGCCTCCGCGAGCGAGGGGCCCGGGACGAACGGGGTGGCCAGCCACGGTTCGCGGGCCTCCGGGTCGGCGGCGACCACCGGCACGACCCACCGTCCGGTCAGCCGCCCGGCGGCGGTCGCCTCGCGGCGGAACCGGGCGCGGAAGGCCGGGTCCGCCGCGTGGTCGGCGCGGATGACCTTCACGGCGACCAGGTTGCCCGCCGGGGACCGGCCCAGGTACACCGTCCCCATACCGCCCGAGCCGAGGCGGCCGAGCAGCCGGTGCCCACCGATCGCGGCGGGATCGGCGGCGGTGAGCGCACGCACCGGGCGCTATCCCGCCGTTGCCTGCGTGGCCGGGCCCACGTAGCGGAAGCGCCCGCCCTCCACCCGGTACTCGAAGAACAGGTTCCCGTCGAACCCGCGGTGGAAGGGCGGAGGCTGCTCCACGAAGGCGAAGTCCTTGGTGATGCCCTTGAAGGTGCCCCGGCCCAGCGCCGCCAGCAGTTCCGTACGGGTCGGACGCCTGCCACCCGGCGCGGCGCTCTTCCCGGGCGCGGCGCTCCCGTCCGGCGTGGCGCTCGTCGGGGCCGAGGCCCCGGCAGCCGTCACCAGCCGGTCGATGACCATCCGGGCCGCGTCGTACGCCTCCGCCGTCCAGATCCCGGGCGCCGAGCCGTACGCGGCCCGGTGCGCCCGCGCCAGCTCGGCGACGGCGGGCGCCTCCGGCGCGACGTACGGGGCGAAGGCCTGCCAGCCCTCGGCCGCCGCCCCCGCCGCCACGAGGAACTCGGGGCCCGCGATGGTGTAGTCGACCGCCCGGGGGCCCTTGTAACCACCGGCCGCCAACAGCGCGGCGGCCTTCGCGGCCTTCGCCGGGACCCCCGCGTAGAAGAACCCGTCGATCTTCTGGTCGAGCATGTCCTTGACCACCGGTGCCAGATCTCCCGTACCGCGCGGGACGACCCGGCCGTAGCACGTGGCCTCCGGCGTGAAGGCCCCGAGCGTACGGGTGATCAGCTGCACGGTCTGCCAGCCGTCGATGTCGCCGTCGCGGTCGCACAGCAGCCCCAGCTTGCGCACCTTCCGGCTCACGGCCAGGTTCATGTCGACGCCCAGGGCCTGGGCCGAGGTGAGGGGGCCGAGCTGGAAGAAGCTGCGGCGGTCGGCGATGCCGTAGTTCGTCGCCAGCGAGGACACGCTGAGCAGCGGCAGGGCGGCCTCGCCGTACAGCTCCAGGCAGGGACCCACCGATGCGTTGACGGTCGGGCCGATCACCGCGAACACGTCCTCGTTGCGGATGAGTTCGTTCGCGGCCGCCGGCGCGCGGTCGGCGCGCCCGGCGTCGTCGACGGTGACCACCGACAGCGTGAAGGGCTTGTCCTTGCGGGAGTTGAAGGCATCGACGGCCAGCCGCACCCCGCGTTCCTGGGCCTGCCCGGCGGCCTTCCCCTGGCCGGACAGATCCGCGTGCACCCCGATCGCCCACGCACGGCCGCCGGTCGCGTCCCCCGACCCCCCGCCATTCCCCTTGCCCTTCCCCTTCCCCTCATCGCGCAGCGCCAGCCACCCGGCCACCCCACCGCCCGCCGCGAGCACCGCGGCCCCGGAAGCCAGGGCCAGGAACCGGCGGCGGGAGGGCCGGCCGGCGCCGGCTTCGGCCTCCGACACGGATGCCGGCACGGGTGCCGCTTCCGGATCGGCGACGGTCTCGTCGATGCCCGGGAGAGCGAGCAGCTCGGCGGCCCGGTCACCGATGGTGGCGACGACCGCGTCGGGCAGCCAGTCGGTGCCCCCGTCCGGCGCGTCCCCGCCGAGGGCTCCGCCGGCCTCGGCCGCAGTGGGGCGGATGTCGGGGTGTTTCGCGAGGCAGGTGCGCAGCAGCGCGGTCAGCGTGGGGTCGGCCAGCACCTCCGGGCCGAACTCCGGCTCGTCGTGCACCGTGCGGTAGAGGACGGCGTCCACGGCGCCGCCCCCGAAGGGCAGCACGCCGGTGGCGGCGTAGGCGAGCAGGCAGCCGAGCGAGAAGACGTCTCCGGCCGGCTCCGCGGGGCTGCCGCCGGCCTGCTCGGGAGGGAGGAATCCCGGCGTTCCGATGACCACATCGGTGGAGGTCAGGACGGTGTGGTCGCCACCGCGCGCGATCCCGAAGTCGATCAGACGGGGCCCGTCCATGCCCATGAGCACATTGCCCGGTTTGACGTCCCGGTGGACGAGGCCCTGCCCGTGCATCACCTCCAGCGCCGAGGACAGCGCCCGGCCCAGGATCCGTACGGCGGGCAGCGGCAGCGGGCCGTGGGCGGCGACGGCCTCGGCGAGCGAGGGGCCGGGGACGAAGGCGGTGGCCAGCCAGGGTTCGGCGGCGTCGGGGTCGGCGCCCAGGACGCGGACCGCCCAGGGGCTGTCGACGCGGCCGGCGATGTCCGCCTCGCGGCGGAAACGGGCGCGGAAGTCGGCCTCGTCTGCGTATTCGGCGCGGATCACCTTGACCGCGGCGAGCGCGCCGTCGTCCGTACGGCCGAGGTAGACCACGCCCATTCCGCCGGCACCGAGCCGCGCGAGCAGCCGGTACCCGGCGATCCGGGAGGGGTCCGAGGGGAGCAGCCGGTCCAGGGACATCAGCCCGCCGCCTTTCCGAGCGCCTGCCTGGCCAGCATCGACATGTGACTGGTCCCCTGGACCACGAAGGCCTGGAGTTCCGGCTTGGTGTAGCCCTCGCTCCCCTTCACGGCGACGGCCAGGGTGACCGGCCCGTACTGGGCCTGGGACCAGGTGTAGGGATACGCCTTCCCGCCGTCGGCGGTGTTGACGTACTCGCCCAGTTCGGCGAAGGCGTCCTCGGTCCAGCCGTTCAACTCGTCTCCGTAGTAGAGGGCGTTGCCGATGAGCTTCTGGAGCCCCTCTCCTTCCCTCAGCTTCTGGTCGGGGCAGCGCAGCACTTCCTCCATGGCCCGGGCGGTCTCCCAGCCGGACTCCTCGCGGGTCCGGTGAACGGTGACCGTGGCATTGATCCGCACCGTGCCTCGGCCGTCCCGGGCGGGGATGTGGAAGTAGCGGGTCCGGCTGGCGAGGACGTCCGCGGGCAGACCCCCGGTCTGCCATACGCATTCCTGGTCGAGCACGGCCCAGTGGGCGGGATCGCTCTCGAAGGGCGTACTGCGGGTGACTTGCTGCCCCAGGTCGGTCTGATCGAGAAGGATCCTGCCGACCAGGGCCCGGGCCTCGGCGGCGGTCCTGGGCTGCTTGGCCTCGTCGACGGGCGGGATGAGGGCACTGGTGGGCTTACCGGCCGCGCTGGGCGTGCCGACGGTACTGGGCGCGCCTGGCTTACCTTGCGCGCCTTGCGTGCCTTGTGTGCCAGACGGGTCTGGCGCGGGCGTGCCCGGCGCGGCGTTGTTCGGGCTCGGGCCGCTGCCCTTGGCCGACTTGTCGGCCGAGCAGCCGGCGAGTGCGAGCGCGAGCAGCGCGGCAACGGCGCAGCCGCGAGTGCGCAGCGCGCGGCGCCGTGTGTGCGTTCCGTGTCCTTCGTGTCCCCCCACGGGGAGATCGTACGGTCAACACCGGCGCCCCGTACGCCGGTTGCGGAGACGGCGCTCCTGCTTGCGGGGGGGTGGGGGGCGGCGCTTGCGTTTGGCGTGCTTCGCGGGGGGGGGTGTCCCACCCGCTCCACCCGTACAAGGCATCAGGATGCTGAGCCACCTGTGGGTGGCCGGGCGCCGTTGGCGGCCGGCGGGTGGGTGTGGGGGTGTGCCGGTGCTTCGCCTGGACGGCACCAGGGAGGTGCCCGGGGGCCCAGCGAAGCACCGGCACACCCACAACCCCACCCGCCGACCGGTCCCCCTCCGGACAGACTCTGGTTGGTGCCCCTGCCCCCGCCCGACCACCTCGTCCGGTCCGGGACACGGTGCCAGGGGGGCGGGTGGGTGACCCCGCCCCGGCCCGATGGGGCTCGGGGGGTGGAGCGGGCCCCAGGTGCCACCTGTGACACCGACAGCCGGCACGAAAAAACATCACTGCCCGACCCCGCCCTCACCCCTTCTCACCCCGCCTCCCGCCCTGCCCCCACCCGCCCCCACACCCGGCGACGTGCGGGGTGGGCGTGTTGGGTGTTTTCTGGGGTATTGGCATGGGGCACCGCGAGGCGTCGCCACGAGTGCTGCCAGTCACCACGAGTGCCGCCAGTCACCACGAGTGCCGCCGGTCACCACGAGTGCCGCCGGTCGCAAGGAGTGCTGCCAGTCGCGAGGAGTACTGCCATGAGTCTGCTCACGATGGGGGTCGAAGAGGAGTTCCTGCTGGTCGACCGGGCCAGTGGGGCACCGGCCGACCGCGGGTCGGTCGTGGTCTCTTCCGCCGGCGAGGTGCTCGGCGATCAGGTCCACTCCGAGTTCTTCAACGCCCAGATCGAGGTCAACAGCCAGCCCACCGCCGACTGCGGCGCGCTGCGCGCCGAGCTCGCCCGGCTGCGGCGGACCGTCGCCGAGGCCGCGGCCGACGCCGACTGCCGGATCATCGCCTCCGGCACACCCGTACGCCCCCCGGACGAGCCACTGGCCGTGAGCGGGTACGACGAGCGCTACGCGCGCATGGCACGGCGCTACCCCACCCTGGTGGACGCCCAGGACGGGCTCGCCTGCGGCTGCCACGTGCACATCGGCACCCTCGACCGGGCCCAGGCCGTGGGGCTGACCGGCCACATACGTCCCTGGCTGCCCGCCCTCCAGGCGCTCTCCGGTAACTCTCCGTTCTCCTCGGGTCACGACACCGGCCTGGCCAGCTGGCGGTCGGTACGGTTCGGCCGCTGGCCCACGGCCGGCCCCGCGCCGCTGCTCGCGCTGGAAGCCGAGTACGAGGCGTACGCGCAGGCCCTGGTCGACCGGGAGGTGTTGCTGGACCGCAAGATGATCTACTGGTACGCCCGCCCGTCCGAGCACGTGCCGACCCTGGAGGTGCGGGTCGCGGACGTCAACGCGGACCTGGACACGGTGGTACTGCTGGCAGCCCTGGTCCGCGGGCTCGCGGCAGCCCTGCTGCCCTCCGTGGCCGAGGGGGCGCCTCCGCCCCCGGTGCCGCACCGGCAGCTGGTCGACGCGCACGCCCTCGCCGCGGCGAACGGGCTGCGCGGGACGGGGCTCCATCCGGCGACCGGCGAGGAGATCAGCACCGAGCGGCTGGTCATGCTGCTGCTCGCCCAGGCCGCGCCGGGCCTGGAGGCCACCGGTGACCTCCCGCTCGCGGAACAGCAGCTGCGGCGGCTGTGCGCCGAGGGCGACGGGGCGTCCCGCCAGCGGGCGGTGCACGAACGCCACGGGCGGCTGCGCGGTGTGGTGGACGCCCTGGCCTCCGCCACCTGCGGCGACGACGGCTGAACCCGATCACGGCAGGGGCCGACTGGTTCACCTCCATAACCGTCAGCATCAGACGGTCCCACCGGCCCCGCTGGCCCCACCGGCACCGACACCACCATCCGGCCCCACCCCCGCCCCCCACCCCTGGCGGTGATGACCCGATGACCGAGTTCGGGTACTTCCTCTCCTGCGAGGACTTCCGTCCCGCACAGCTGCTGCGCCAGGCCGAGCAGGCCGAGCAGGCGGGCTTCCGGTCCCTGTGGATCTCCGACCACTTCCACCCCTGGATCGGCCGGCAGGGCAACAGCCCCTTCGTCTGGGGGGTGATCGGGGCCCTGTCCCGGACCAGCCGCCTGCCCGTCGAGACCGCCGTGACCTGCCCCACCGTGCGCGTGCACCCGGCGGTCATCGCGCAGGCCGCGGCCACCTCCGCGGTGCTGCTGGAGGGCCGGTTCCGGCTCGGCCTGGGCAGCGGCGAGGCCCTCAACGAGCACATCCTCGGCGGGTCCTGGCCGGCCGCCGACGTACGCCTGGAAATGCTGGAGGAGGCGGTCGCGGTCATCCGCCTGCTGCTGACCGGCGAGGAGGTCTCGCACCGCGGGCGGCACTACACGGTGGAGAACGCCCGCCTCTACACCCTGCCGGAGATCCCCCCGCCGATCGACATCTCGGCGTTCGGGCCGGAAGCCACGGCCCTGGCCGCCCGGATCGGCGACGGACTGATCACCATGGCACCGGACGCCGGCGCCGTACGGCGCTTCCGCGGCACCGACGGGAGCCGGCCCGCCTACGGGGGCCTCAAGGTGTGCTGGGGCCGGGACCGGGCCGAGGCCGTGCGCACGGCGCACCGGCTGTGGCCCAGCATGCGGCTGCCCGGCGAGCTCCAGCAGGTACTGCCCACGCCCACCCACTTCGAACAGGCGGCCGAGTTGGTCACCGAGGACATGGTGGCCGGGGCGGTGCCCTGCGGCCCCGACCCGGAGGAACACGCACGGCACCTCCAGGCGTACGTGGACGCCGGTTTCGACCGGGTCCACGTCTCCCAGATCGGCTCCGAGCAGCAGGGCTTCTTCGACTTCTACCGTGACTCGGTGTTGCCCTTGGTCACCCGGGACTCCCGCGACGTCCCGGACGCCCGGGTGACCCGCTGACGCGCCCACAGCGGTACGGCGAACCACCAGAGCGCGAACCAGAGCGCCATCACCACCATCAGCACCAGCGCGAGCGTGTCGGGCAGGACCACGCGCAGGATCAGCAGGCAGGCCGAGGCCATGGTCAGGTAGAGCAGGACGATTCCGACGATGGTCATGCGGGAGGCCCAGGCAACGGTCTCCGGCTTCCGCCGCCGCCCGGCCACCAGCCGGTGGAAGGAGACCGGGCCGACCAGGGCGCCCACCGTGGCCGCACCGAGCAGCACGGTGATCACGTAGATGGCGCGGTCCACGTCCCCGAGCATGGCGAACCGGGGCTGGAAGACCACTGCCAGCAGGAAGCCGAACAGGATCTGCACCCCGGTCTGGGCCACGCGCAGCTCCTGGAGGAGCTCGGTCCACCGCCGGTCGGCCTGCTCCAGCGCGTTTTCTCCCCGTTCCTCGTCCCCGTCACCACTGTCACCGTCCCGCCCCTGCCGCTGCTCCTGGCCACGCTCAGGCATTGGGCTTCTCCAGGGGTCGCTCCAGCGATTCGTGCTCGTGGTGGGGGTGCTCCTCGTACGGGTGCTCCTGGGGCGAGTGGTGCCGGCGGTGCAGGATCCGGGGCTGGTGGACGATCCGGAAGCGGTGGATCTCCTGGGACAGCTCGCGGCCGTCGCCGTCCTCGAAGGTGCCGGTGACCTCGTACGTACCGCATTCCGAGCGGCCGACCGGCAGCCGCTCGGCCGGAAGGAGGATCTCGTACGGGCCGCCCGGCCGGAAGCTGCCGAGTGCGGTCCGCGTCCGGGCGACGACGCGGCCCTCCCGGCGCCTGGTGTCGACGAAGACCAGCCCGTCGACCGGCTCCCGGAGGTGGAAGGTCAGCGCCACGCTGACCACGGCTCCCTCCGGCAGTTCGAAGGGGCCCGGGGTGGGCGCGGACAGCGGGACGGTCAGCCGTCCCAGCTCCTCCGACTGCAGGGCCACGTCCACCAGCTCGAAGGTGGTGTCGGTCACCATGGCCGGCTCACCTCCGCACCGCGCGCGGCTGCCGGCCTTCGTCGAGCACGGCCTGCCAGGGGGCGTGCCGGCCCGACCTGCTCGACGCCCTCCGGCGCCCTCAGAAAAGCCACCCTCATCGCGTTCACGTCCTCATCTGCGGGTCTCCCCCCGGACGGGTTGTGCCGCGCGCCTGGCGGTTCGTGCCGCGCGGCGGATCGGACGTCCGGGCGCGGGCGGCAGTCATCGCCGGGATGGCGATGTTCCGCCCCCGCGCCTTCCCCGAGGAGCCGAGGTCAAACCGGGGGTGCCCGGCGGCCTCCGCCGGCACCGTCTCCCCCGTCGCCTCCGTCGCCCCCGTTGCCCTCGCCGCCGCCGTCCGTGTCCTCTCCGGCCCGCGGTCGCGCTCCCGCCGGCCCGCCCTCCAGGGAGGCCGTCATCCGGCGGCACCAGCGGAGCACCCCGCTGATCCCGCACGCCAGGGTGCCCGTCCAGGCAAGGGCGAACGCCCAGGCGAGCGCGGGTGAGGCGGAGGACGCCGCGGCCAGGAAGAGGCCCAGCGACACGACCGCCATGAATCCCCCGGCCAGGGCCATCCGGTGCGCGCGCAGGGAGTGCCGCAGCCGCCTGGCGTGCCGGGTCCGCCCCCAGGGCCGTACGCCGCGCCGCATGGTGCGCAGCCGTCGGTCGAGGACGGCGTCACCGCGCAGGTCCTGCTCGATCCCGGTCAGGATCGACCGTTCCCGTGCGGAAAGGCCGTCACCGCCGTCACCTGTCATGGCTGGCTCCTCGTCCTCGGTGCCGCGCCCTTGCTCTTGCCTGCTCTTGCCTGCTCTTGCCCCGTGCGCTTACCCGCCCGTCGGCCGAGTAGTGTCGTCCCGGGCATCGTCGTCGACGATCTCGGCGTCGACGACCTCCTCTGCCCCGTCGTCGGAGGCCGGTCCGCCGCCCGTACCGCCGGTGCCGCCCGCACCGGCCGTGCCGCCGCCCCGGCCGCCCTGTGCGGCGTACATCGCGGTGCCGATCTTCTGTGCGGCGGCGCTCGCCCGGTCGACGGCGGCCCTGATGGCGCCCGGGTCCTCGCCCTTGAGCTTCTCCTTGAGGTCGCCGAGGGCGGTCTCCACCTCGCCCGTGACGTCGGCGGGGATCTTCTCCCGGTTGTCGCGGATCAGCTTCTCCGTCTGGTGGACGAGCTGTTCGCCCTGGTTGCGGGTCTCCGCCGCCTCCTTGCGGCGGCGGTCCTCCTCGGCGTGCTCCTCGGCCTCGTGGACCATGCGCGCGATGTCGTCTTTCGGCAGCGAGGAGCCGCCGGTGACGGTCATCTTCTGCTCCTTGCCCGTGCCGAGGTCCTTGGCCGTGACGTGCATGATGCCGTTGGCGTCGATGTCGAAGGAGAC
>NZ_JBFBGR010000047.1:0-55433 GCF_040684755.1 Streptomyces sp. NPDC089799
ACCTCGGTCAGCCGGCGCGAGAGCCGGTGCGCGAGCTCGATCGGCAGCGGCATCAGGTTCGGGGTCTCGTCCGAGGCGTAACCGAACATCAGGCCCTGGTCGCCCGCGCCCTGCTTGTCGAGCTCGTCCTCATCACCCTCGACGCGGGTCTCGTACGCCGTGTCGACGCCCTGCGCGATGTCCGCGGACTGGGCACCGATGGACACCGACACGCCACAGGAAGCGCCGTCGAAGCCCTTCTTGGACGAGTCGTAGCCGATCTCCAGGATCTTCTCGCGGACGAGCTGGGCGATCGGCGCGTACGCCTTGGTGGTCACCTCGCCCGCGATGTGGACCAGACCGGTGGTGATCAGGGTCTCCACCGCCACGCGGGACGTGGGGTCCTCGCGCAGCAGGGCGTCGAGAATGGTGTCGCTGATCTGGTCAGCGATCTTGTCGGGGTGGCCCTCGGTAACGGACTCCGAGGTGAACAGACGGCGGGACACATCGCTCCCTGGGGTTGCAGCGGCTGCTGGCTGATCATTTGACGGCACGGTATCGGGGGCTGCGCCCGTTCCGTACCGGGTTCAGCTTATCGGGCGCCGCCACCCGCAAGACCACCTGTCTCGCCTTCTGGGAGCCGTGTGACCTGCGGCACTCCATTCTTGCGCCATCCGGAGCACCGGAACAAGGGTGCTCACCGGGCCGGCGGGGCCGTGAGGCGGGCCGCGACGTGGTCCCAGATCACGTCCGCCAGAGCTTCCTTGGGACCGTGGGGCACAGGGGTCTCGGTGCCGTCGGACGCGAGGATCACGGCCTCGTTCTCCTCGGATCCGAAAGTCTTCTGTTCGCCGACCTCGTTGACCACGAGCAGGTCGCAGCCCTTGCGCTTCAGCTTGCTCCGGCCGTTGGCGAGGACCTCGTCGGTCTCGGCCGCGAATCCCACCACGACCTGGCCCTCCCGGGCGCGTCGCGCGGAGACCTCGGCGAGCACGTCCGGGTTGCGCACCAGGGTGATCGGGGCGGGCTCCTCGCCGTCCTTCTTCTTGATCTTCCCCTCGGCGTACGCGGCGGGGCGGAAATCGGCCACGGCGGCGGCCATGACCACGGCGTCCGCGTCCGCCACGGCAGCCAGGACGGCCTCCCGGAGCTGGAGCGCGGTGCCGACCCGTACGACGTCGGCGCCGGCCGGGTCGGGCAGCGCGGTGTTGGCCGCGATCAGGGTGACCCGGGCGCCGCGCGCCACCGCCGCACGGGCCAGTGCGTAGCCCTGCTTGCCGGAGGAGCGGTTGCCGAGGAAGCGGACCGGGTCCAGGGGTTCGCGGGTGCCGCCGGCGCTGACCACGACGCGCCGCCCGGCGAGGTCGGGCCCGGTGCCGGCGCGCTCCGGACCGCTCCGGCCCAGGACGTGCCGGCAGACCTCGAAGATCTCCTCGGGGTCGGGCAGCCGCCCCTTGCCGGTGTCCTTGCCGGTGAGCCGGCCGACGGCGGGCTCGATGACCACCGCGCCGCGCCGGCGCAGGGTGGCCACGTTCTCCTGGGTGGCCGGGTGCTCCCACATCTCGGTGTGCATGGCGGGGGCGAAGACGACCGGGCAGCGTGCGGTGAGCAGGGTGTTCGTCAGCAGGTCGTCGGCGAGCCCGTGGGCGGCCTTGGCCAGCATGTCGGCGGTGGCGGGGGCGACCACGACGAGGTCGGCGGACTGGCCGATGCGCACGTGCGGGACCTCGTGGACGGTCTCCCAGACCTCGGTGCCGGCCGGGTTCCCGGAGAGTGCGGCCCAGGTGGCCTCGCCGACGAAGTTCAGGGCCGAGGCGGTCGGCACCACGCGCACGTCGTGTCCGGATTCGGTCAGCCGGCGCAGCAGCTCGCACGCCTTGTACGCGGCGATGCCGCCGCTGACCCCCAGCACGACCTTCGGCTTGTCCACTGAGTCTCCCGCTCGTCGGTCGTCGTCGTGACGACGTCGTTCCATGACACACCCCATGACACACCACAGGCCCGGCAGCGGTGCTGCCGGGCCTGTGGTGAAGGTGTTTCGTGCCTTACTGGGCCGGGGCCTCGATGGCCTCGGAGGTCAGCAGACCCGCGTTGATCTCGCGCAGGGCGATCGACAGCGGCTTCTCGTGGACGTGGGTGTCCACCAGCGGACCGACGTACTCCAGGAGGCCCTCACCGAGCTGCGAGTAGTACGCGTTGATCTGACGCGCGCGCTTGGCCGCGTAGATCACGAGGCTGTACTTCGAGTCCGTGGCCTCGAGCAGCTCGTCGATCGGCGGGTTGATGATGCCCTCGGGCGCGGTGATGGAAGAGGACACGCTCTACCTTCCGAAGATGGGTAAATGATCAAACAAACGATCAAACAACTTCCATCAAGGCTAGCAGCTCGCGCGCCACGTCCTCGACGGAGGTGTTGACCAGGGTGGTGTCGAACTCGGATTCGGCGGCGAGCTCGATCTTCGCGGTGTCGAGCCGGCGCTGGATGACCTCCGGCGGCTCGGTCCCGCGACCGGTGAGCCGGCGGACCAGTTCGTCCCAGCTCGGCGGGGCGAGGAAGACCAGCTGGGCCTCCGGCATGGACTCGCGGACCTGCCGGGCGCCCTGGAGGTCGATCTCCAGGAGGACGGGTTCGCCGCGCTCGAGCCGCTCCAGCACCGCCCCGCGGGGGGTGCCGTAGCGGTTGCCCGCGAACTCGGCCCACTCAAGCAGCTCGCCATTGGCGATCAGCTTGTCGAACTCGTCGTCCGTGACGAAGAAGTAGTGGACTCCGTGTCGCTCACCGGGCCGCGGCTTGCGGGTGGTGGCCGACACCGAGAGCCAGACCTCGGGGTGGACCTTGCGCATATGCGCGACGACCGTGCTCTTGCCGACCCCGGAGGGGCCGGAGAGCACGGTCAGCCGCGGACGAACCTCTGCTGCCATGAAGCGATTATCCCGGTTCTTGAGACTGCTCGGGAACACGGGACGAACTTCGGGCAACGCTTCAGGCGGAGCGGCCGCCGAACTCGCGCTCCAGGGAAGCGATCTGGTTGGAGCCGAGACCCCGGACACGCCGGGACTCGGAGATGCCGAGGCGCTCCATGATCTGCTTGGCGCGGACCTTGCCCACGCCGGGCAGCGACTCAAGAAGAGCCGAGACCTTCATCTTGCCGATGACCTCGTTCTTCTGACCCTGCTCGATGACGTCGTGCAGGGAGGCGCCGGAGTGCTTGAGTCGATTCTTGACCTCGGCCCGCTCCCGGCGAGCCGCGGCGGCCTTTTCGAGCGCGGCTGCGCGCTGTTCAGGGGTAAGGGGCGGAAGAGCCACGCCTACGTCACCTCGGATGTAGAACTGTCGGATACGGACCGAGCGCACGAACAGTGGTTGCGCTCGTTCGCTCTGCTCGGAGACTAGCGGCCAGGACCGCTCCAGTCAGCGAGAACGAACGAAAAGTCCTGGTCAGCATCCACTGAACCGAACATCCCGGACAAAATACCCCGGTTTTGTCCGACGGCCGACCTGCGATTTCGTCAAATCTCGCGGTCGGGTTCCCGGCCGGTGACCGGCCGGGAACGGGTCCGGCCCCGCTTCAGCCCGCGACCGCCTCGCGGATCTCGTCCGCGAACCGCTCCGCGGAGGCGCGCAGCGCGGCCACGTCCGGGCCGTGCTTGAGGACGCCCCGGGAGACGTTCGGGACCACGTTGCGGACCGCCGTGCCGAAGACCGCCGGGAGGTCCGCGGCGGTGGCGCCCTGGGCGCCGATGCCCGGGGCCAGGAGGGGGCCGTTGATGTCCAGGTCGAAGGCGGACAGGTCGCCGAGGGTGGCGCCGACCACCGCGCCGAAGGAGCCCATGGGCTCGGCGCCGGCGTTCTCCGCCGCCAGGTGGGCCAGCATGGTGGCGCCGATGGTCAGGCCGTCCTCGCGGACGGCGCGCTGGACCTCCGCGCCCTCCGGGTTGGAGGTGAGCGCGAGGACGAACAGGCCGGCGCCGTTCTCCCGGGCCAGGTCGACGGCGGGCTTCAGCGAGCCGTAGCCCAGGTACGGGGAGACCGTCAGGGCGTCGGAGAAGAGCGGGGAGTCCTTGCGCAGGAAGGTCTCGGCGTACGCGGCCATGGTCGAGCCGATGTCGCCGCGCTTCGCGTCCATGACGACCAGGGTGCCGGCCGCGCGGGCGTCCGCCACGGTCCGCTCCAGGACCGCGATGCCCCTGGAGCCGAACCGCTCGAAGAACGCGGCCTGCGGCTTGAAGACCGCCACGGAGTCCGCCAGGGCCTCCACGACCGTGCGGGAGAACCGCTCCAGGCCCTCGATGTCGTCGTTCAGGCCCCAGGAGGACAGCAGGGCGGCGTGCGGGTCGATGCCGACGCAGAGCGGGCCCCGTGCGTCCATGGCCTCGCGGAGTCGGGTACCGAAGGAGAGAGTCACAGGGAAGCCTTCCGGGTCTCGGCGCCGACGGCCTCGGCGAGGGTGGCGTAGGGGCTGGCGGCCAGGCGGGCGGCCAGGCCCTTGTGGATGGCTCGGGCGTAGCAGGGACCCTCGTAGATGAAGGCGCTGTAGCCCTGGATGAGGGTGGCGCCGGCCAGGATGCGCTGCCAGGCGTCCTCGGCGTTCTCGATGCCGCCCACGCCGACCAGGACGATCCGGTCGCCCACCCGGGCGTACAGGCGGCGCAGGACCTCCAGGGAGCGCTCCTTGACGGGGGCGCCGGACAGTCCGCCGGTCTCCTTGAACAGCTCCGGGGAGGACTTCAGCCCCAGCCCCTCCCGGGCGATCGTGGTGTTCGTGGCGATGATGCCGTCCAGACCGAGCTCCAGGGCGAGGTCGGCGACGGCGTCGACGTCCTCGTCGGCCAGGTCGGGGGCGATCTTTACCAGGAGGGGGACCCGGCGGCCGGTGACCGAGCGGTCGGCGGCCTCGCGCACGGCGGTCAGCAGCGGGCGCAGGGACTCGGTGGCCTGGAGGTTGCGCAGGCCGGGGGTGTTGGGCGAGGAGACGTTGACCACGAGGTAGTCGGCGTGGCGGGCGAGCCGCTCGGTGGAGAGCACGTAGTCGGCGGCGGCCTCGGCCTCCGGCACGACCTTGGTCTTGCCGATGTTGACGCCGACGACCGTCCTGAAGACGGGCTTGCGCGCCGCCAGGCGGGCCGCCACGGCCTCGGAGCCCTCGTTGTTGAAGCCCATGCGGTTGATCAGGGCGCGGTCCGGCACGAGGCGGAACAGCCGCTTCTTGGGGTTGCCGGGCTGGGCCTGGCCGGTGACCGTGCCGATCTCGACGTGGTCGAAGCCGAGCATGGACATGCCGTCGATGGCGACGGCGTTCTTGTCGAAGCCCGCGGCCAGGCCGAAGGGGCCGTGGAAGCGCAGGCCCAGGGCCTCGGTGCGCAGCTCCTTGTGGCGGGGGGCGAGGTAGGCGGCGACGAAGGTGCGCAGCACGGGGGTGCGGGCGGCCAGGCGGATCCACCGGAAGGCCGTGTAGTGGGCCTGCTCGGGGTCCATCCGCTTGAAGACCAGGTTGAAGAACAGCTTGTACATCGTCCGTTTAGTCCCTTTAGTCCCTTGAATCCCTTGTGTGCTCGAAACGAGCTCATGAAAGGGGGGACACCGGTCGAAGTCGCCGGTGCCCCCCTTTCGAACGGGCTGCTAGTCGCGGGCCGCGGTCAGGTGCTCCGCGTGCTCCTGGAGGGAGCGGACGCCCACGTCGCCGCGGTTGAGGGCGTCGATGCCCTGGACCGCCGCGGCGAGCGCCTGGACGGTGGTCAGGCACGGGACGCCGCGGGAGACCGCCGCCGTACGGATCTCGTAGCCGTCGAGGCGGCCGCCGGTGCCGTACGGGGTGTTGACGATCAGGTCGACCTGGCCGTCGTGGATCAGCTGGACGATGGTCTTCTCGCCGCCCGGGCCCTCGCCCTCGGACTGCTTGCGCACGATGGTGGCGTTGATGCCGTTGCGCTTGAGGACCTCGGCGGTGCCGGAGGTGGCCATCAGCTCGAAGCCGTGGGCGACCAGCTCACGGGCCGGGAAGATCATCGAGCGCTTGTCCCGGTTGGCGACCGAGATGAACGCGCGTCCCTTGGTGGGCAGCGGGCCGTAGGCGCCGGCCTGCGACTTGGCGTACGCCGTGCCGAAGACCGAGTCGATGCCCATGACCTCGCCGGTGGAGCGCATCTCCGGGCCGAGGACGGTGTCCACGCCGCGGCCGTGGATGTCGCGGAAACGGCTCCACGGCATCACGGCCTCCTTGACGGAGATCGGCGCGTCCATCGGCAGGGTGCCGCCGTCGCCGTTCTTCGGCAGCAGGCCCTCGGCGCGCAGCTCGGCGATGGTGGCGCCGAGCGAGATGCGGGCGGCGGCCTTGGCCAGCGGGACCGCGGTCGCCTTCGAGGTGAAGGGGACGGTCCGGGAGGCGCGCGGGTTGGCCTCCAGCACGTAGAGGATGTCGCCGGCCATCGCGAACTGGATGTTGATCAGGCCTCGCACGCCGACGCCCTTGGCGATGGCCTCGGTGGAGGCGCGCAGGCGCTTGATGTCGTAGCCGCCGAGGGTGATCGGGGGCAGGGCGCAGGCCGAGTCGCCGGAGTGGATGCCGGCCTCCTCGATGTGCTCCATCACGCCGCCCAGGTAGAGCTCCTGGCCGTCGTAGAGGGCGTCGACGTCGATCTCGATCGCGTCGTCGAGGAAGCGGTCGACCAGCACGGGGCGGGTCGGGGAGATCTCGGTGGACTCGGCGATGTACGCCTGCAGGCGCGCCTCGTCGTAGACGATCTCCATGCCGCGGCCGCCGAGCACGTAGGACGGGCGGACCAGGACCGGGTAACCGATCTCGTCGGCGATGGCCTTGGCGCCGGCGAAGGTGGTGGCGGTGCCGTGCTTGGGGGCGGGCAGGCCGGCCTCCTGGAGCACGCGGCCGAAGGCCCCGCGGTCCTCGGCGGCGTGGATGGCTTCCGGGGAGGTGCCGACGACCGGTACGCCGTTGTCCTTCAGCGCCTGGGACAGGCCCAGCGGGGTCTGGCCGCCGAGCTGTACGACGACGCCCGCGATCGGGCCCGCGAGGGACTCGGCGTGGACGATCTCCAGGACGTCCTCCAGCGTGAGCGGCTCGAAGTACAGCCGGTCGGAGGTGTCGTAGTCGGTGGAGACGGTCTCGGGGTTGCAGTTGACCATCACGGTCTCGTAGCCGGCCTCGCTCAGGGCGAAGGAGGCGTGGACGCAGGAGTAGTCGAACTCGATGCCCTGGCCGATGCGGTTCGGGCCGGAGCCCAGGATGATCACCGCGGGCTTCTCGCGGGGCGCGACCTCGGACTCCTCGTCGTAGGAGGAGTAGAAGTACGGGGTCTTGGCGGCGAACTCGGCGGCGCAGGTGTCGACCGTCTTGTAGACCGGGCGGACGCCCAGGGCGTGCCGGACCTCGCGGACGACGTCCTCGCGCAGGCCGCGGATCTCGGCGATCTGGGCGTCGGAGAAGCCGTGCCGCTTGGCCTCGGCGAGGAGCTCGGGCTCGAGCTTCTCGGCGGCGGCGAGCTCGTCGGCGATCTCCTTGATCAGGAAGAGCTGGTCGACGAACCACGGGTCGATCTTGGTGGCCTCGAACACCTCCTCCTGGGTGGCGCCGGCGCGGATGGCCTGCATGACGGTGTTGATCCGGCCGTCGGTCGGACGGACCGCGATGGCCAGGAGCTCCGCCTTGTCACCGGGCTCGCCGACGAAGGTGAACTGCGAGCCCTTCTTCTCCAGGGAGCGCAGGGCCTTCTGCAGGGCCTCGGTGAAGTTGCGGCCGATGGCCATGGCCTCGCCCACCGACTTCATGGTGGTGGTGAGGGTGGCGTCGGCCAGCGGGAACTTCTCGAAGGCGAAGCGCGGGGCCTTGACGACGACGTAGTCGAGGGTCGGCTCGAAGGAGGCCGGCGTCTTCTCGGTGATGTCGTTGGGGACCTCGTCGAGGGTGTAGCCGATGGCCAGCTTGGCGGCGATCTTGGCGATCGGGAAGCCGGTGGCCTTCGACGCCAGCGCCGAGGAGCGGGAGACGCGCGGGTTCATCTCGATGACGATGACGCGGCCGTCGTCCGGGTTGATCGCGAACTGGATGTTGCAGCCGCCGGTGTCGACGCCGACCTCGCGGATGATCGCGATGCCGATGTCGCGCAGGCGCTGGTACTCGCGGTCGGTGAGGGTCATCGCCGGGGCGACGGTGATCGAGTCACCGGTGTGCACGCCCATCGGGTCGAAGTTCTCGATGGAGCAGACGACCACGACGTTGTCGGCCTTGTCGCGCATCAGCTCCAGCTCGTACTCCTTCCAGCCGAGGATGGACTCCTCCAGGAGCACCTCGGTGGTCGGGGAGAGCGTCAGGCCCTGGCCGGCGATGCGGCGCAGCTCCTCCTCGTCGTGGGCGAAGCCGGAGCCGGCGCCGCCCATGGTGAAGGAGGGGCGGACGACGACGGGGTAGCCGCCGAGGGTGTCCACGCCATTGAGGACGTCGTCCATGGAGTGGCAGATGACCGAGCGGGCGGACTCGCCGTATCCGATCTTGGCCTTGACGGCCTCGACGACGCCCTTGAACAGGTCGCGGTCCTCGCCCTTGTTGATCGCCTCGACGTTGGCGCCGATGAGCTCGACGCCGTACTTCTCCAGCACACCCTGCTCGTGCATGGAGATGGCGGTGTTCAGGGCGGTCTGGCCGCCGAGGGTGGGGAGGAGCGCGTCGGGGCGCTCCTTCGCGATGATCTTCTCGACGAACTCGGGGGTGATCGGCTCGACGTACGTGGCGTCGGCGATCTCCGGGTCGGTCATGATCGTCGCCGGGTTGGAGTTCACCAGGATGACCCGCAGGCCCTCGGCCTTGAGGATGCGGCACGCCTGGGTACCGGAGTAGTCGAACTCCGCGGCCTGGCCGATGACGATCGGGCCGGAGCCGATGACCAGGACGGACTGGATATCGGTGCGCTTAGGCACGCTGGCCCTCCATCAGGGAAACGAAGCGGTCGAACAGGTACGCGGCGTCGTGCGGGCCCGCGGCCGCCTCGGGGTGGTACTGGACGCTGAAGGCCGGCTGGTCGAGCAGCTGGAGGCCCTCCACCACGTTGTCGTTGAGGCAGACGTGGGAGACCTCGGCGCGGCCGTAGGGGGTGTCGGAGACCTTGTCGAGGGGCGCGTCCACGGCGAAGCCGTGGTTGTGCGCGGTGACCTCGACCTTGCCGGTGGTGCGGTCCTGGACCGGCTGGTTGATGCCGCGGTGGCCGTACTTCAGCTTGTAGGTGCCGAAGCCGAGCGAGCGGCCGAGGATCTGGTTGCCGAAGCAGATGCCGAAGAGCGGGGTCTTGCGCTCCAGCACGCCCTGCATGACGGAGACGGCGTGGTCGGCGGTGGCCGGGTCGCCGGGGCCGTTGGAGAAGAACACGCCGTCCGGGGCGACCGCGTAGATGTCCTCCACGGTGGCGGTGGCGGGCAGCACGTGCACCTCGATGCCGCGCTCGGCCATCCGGTGCGGGGTCATGCCCTTGATGCCCAGGTCGACGGCGGCGACGGTGAACTTCTTGTCACCGATCGCGGGGACGACGTAGGTCTCCTTGGTGGCGACCTCGGCGGACAGGTTGGCGCCCTTCATCTGCGGGGCGGCCTGCACCTTGGCGACCAGGGCCTCCTCGCGGACGCCGGTCCACGCCTCGCCGGAGAAGATGCCGACGCGCATGGCGCCGCGCTCGCGCAGGTGGCGGGTGAGGGCGCGGGTGTCGATGCCGGAGATGCCGACGACGCCCTGCCGCTCCAGCTCCTCGTCCAGCGAGCGCTGCGCGCGCCAGTTGGAGGGGATGCGGGCGGGGTCGCGGACGACGTAACCGCTGACCCAGATGCGCGAGGACTCGGGGTCCTCGTCGTTCACACCGGTGTTGCCGACGTGCGGGGCGGTCATCACCACGACCTGGCGGTGGTACGACGGGTCGGTGAGGGTCTCCTGGTAACCGGTCATGCCGGTGGAGAACACGGCCTCGCCGAAGGTCTCCCCCACGGCTCCGTAGGCGCGGCCGCGGAAGACGCGCCCGTCCTCCAGGACGAGTACGGCGGGAGCTTTGGCTGCTCCCCTGGTGGAGGTCGTCATCGTTCGGCGCCTTCCGTCATGGTGGTGGTGGATTGGTTCATGGAGTTGATCGCCTCGACCCAGGCGGCGTGCTCGGCCGCACGGTCGGAGCGGAATCCGGAGTCGATCAGCTTGTCGCCGTGCGCCCAGGTGACGACGAGCAGACCGCCCTCGGTGAGTACCTTGCCCGCGATTCCCTTGTCGAGGCGGGCGCCGCGCAGCTGCACGGCCGGTACGAAGAAATCTGTTGCCCCCGGACGGACCACGTCGAGGCCCGCTTCGGTGAGGGTGAGCTCGACCCGGCTGCGGACGCCCAGGCTGTGCGCGACGATCCGGTCGAGCCACTGTCCGGCGGTGGTGGACCCGTGGTACCGGCCGGTGAGGGCCAGCCGGTGTTCGGGAAGTCCACCGGGTGCGACGGGCAGCTCCGGCAGGTCGTTCTGCAGGGCTCCCCGCCATTTCCAGCCTTGCCGCATCAGCCAGTACACGAAGGCGATGAAGAGGATCAGACCGATCACCCACGCGATGCGGGCGCCCCAGTCCGTCACCTCCGCCGACTTCTGTTCGGTTGCCACGGTGGCCTTGTGGGCCAGCTGGATCACTGCAGGTGTCACGCGAGTTTCCCGTCCACGACCGTTGCCCGGCCCCGCAGGAAGGTGTGAGTGACGCGCCCCGGCAGCTCGCGGCCCTCGTAGGGCGTGTTGCGGCTGCGGGAGGCGAAGTGTGCGGGGTCCACGACACCACGGTACGAGGTATCGACCAGGGTCAGGTTCGCGGGTTCACCTGCCGAGACGGGGCGTCCGTGGTGGGCGAGGCTGCCGATGCGCGCCGGGGCGGAGGACATCCGGTCGGCGACCCCGGCCCAGTCGAGCAGGCCGGTCTCGACCATCGTCTGCTGGACGACGGAGAGGGCGGTTTCCAGGCCGACCATGCCCATGGCGGCGGCGGCCCACTCGCAGTCCTTGTCCTCGTGCGGGTGCGGGGCGTGGTCGGTGGCGACGATGTCGATCGTGCCGTCGGCCAGGGCCTCGCGGAGCGCCATCACGTCGGCCTCGGTGCGCAGCGGCGGGTTGACCTTGTAGACCGGGTCGTACGAGCGGACCAGCTCGTCGGTGAGGAGCAGGTGGTGCGGGGTGACCTCGGCGGTCACGTCGATGCCGCGGGACTTGGCCCAGCGGACGATCTCGACGGAGCCGGCGGTGGAGAGGTGGCAGATGTGCACGCGGGAGCCGACGTGCTCGGCGAGCAGCACGTCGCGGGCGATGATCGACTCCTCGGCGACGGCGGGCCAGCCGCCCAGGCCCAGCTCGGCGGAGACGACGCCCTCGTTCATCTGGGCGCCCTCGGTGAGGCGGGGCTCCTGGGCGTGCTGGGCGACGACGCCGCCGAAGGCCTTTACGTACTCCAGGGCGCGGCGCATGATCACGGCGTCGTCGACGCACTTGCCGTCGTCGGAGAAGACGGTGACGGCGGCGGCGGACTCGTGCATGGCGCCCAGCTCGGAGAGCTTCTTGCCCTCCAGGCCGACGGTGACGGCGCCGATGGGCTGCACGTCGCAGTAGCCGGCCTCCTGGCCGAGGCGGTAGACCTGCTCGACCACGCCGGCGGTGTCGGCGACGGGGAAGGTGTTGGCCATGGCGAAGACGGCGGTGTAGCCGCCGGAGGCGGCGGCGCGGGTGCCGGTGAGGACGGTCTCGGAGTCCTCGCGGCCGGGCTCGCGCAGGTGGGTGTGAAGGTCGACGAGGCCGGGGAGGAGGACCTGGCCGGCCGCCTCGATGACGGTGTCGACGCCGTCGGCGGACAGCCCGGTGCCGACCTCGGCGATGGTCTCGCCGTCGATCAGGACGTCCTGCGGCTCGCCGCCCAGTACCTTCGCGCCACGGATCAGGATCTTGCTCATGGTTACTTGTTCTCCTCGGTGCGCGCGGCGGCGGGGGCGGTGGTGGTGACGGCGGGCTCGGAGCCGCCCAGCAGCAGGTAGAGCACGGCCATGCGGATGGACACGCCGTTGGCGACCTGCTCGACGACCGTGCAGCGGTCGGAGTCGGCGACCTCGGCGGTGATCTCCATGCCGCGGACCATGGGGCCGGGGTGCATGACGATGGCGTGCTCGGGCATCTTGGCCATGCGCTCGGCGTCCAGGCCGTAGCGGCGCGAGTACTCGCGCTCGGTGGGGAAGAAGGCGGCGTTCATCCGCTCTCGCTGCACACGCAGCATCATCACCGCGTCGGACTTCGGCAGCACCTCGTCGAGGCTGTACGAGACCTCGCAGGGCCAGTTCTCCACGCCGACCGGGACCAGGGTGGGCGGGGCCACGAGGGTGACCTCGGCGCCGAGGGTGTGCAGCAGGTCCACGTTGGAGCGGGCCACCCGGCTGTGCAGCACGTCGCCGACCAGGGTGATGCGGCGGCCGTCGAGGCCCTTGCCGAGGCCGGCGTCGCGGCCGACCAGGCGGCGGCGCATGGTGAAGGCGTCCAGCAGGGCCTGGGTGGGGTGCTGGTGGGTGCCGTCGCCGGCGTTGATGACGGGGGCGTCGATCCAGCCGGAGGTGGCGAGCCGGTAGGGGGCGCCGGAGGCGTGGTGGCGGATGACCACGGCGTCGACGCCCATGGCCTCCAGGGTCTGGGCGGTGTCCTTGAGGGACTCGCCCTTGGAGACCGAGGAGCCCTTGGCGGCGAAGTTGATGACGTCGGCGGAGAGCCGCTTCTCGGCGGCCTCGAAGGAGATCCGGGTGCGCGTGGAGTCTTCGAAGAAGAGGTTGCAGATCGTGCGGCCGCGGAGGGTGGGCAGCTTCTTGATCGGCCGGTCCGCGACGCGGGCCATCTCCTCGGCGGTGTCGAGGATGAGGACGGCGTCGTCGCGTGTGAGGTCGGCGGCCGAGATGAGGTGGCGCTTCATCTGGGTGCTCCGTAGAGGTCGTGAGGATCAGCGGGTACGGCGCGGGGCGCCGCGGTGGCCTGCGTACCGGCGGGCACGGGGCAGAACGGGGCAAGTCGGGCGGTGCGGGGCACACTGGGGCGCAGGTCCGGATCGCGGACCTGTCACCCGTTCGGCCTACTGCTGCCCGGCTGCCCGGTCGGTCCGCTGGCCGAGCAGCACGGCGTCACGGCCGTCCTCCTCCTGGAGCTGGACCTTGACGGCCTCCCGCAGCGACGTGGGGAGGTTCTTGCCGACGTAGTCGGCACGGATGGGGAGCTCGCGGTGGCCGCGGTCGACGAGGACCGCGAGCTGTACGGCGCGGGGGCGGCCGAGGTCGCCGAGGGCGTCCAGGGCGGCGCGGATGGTGCGCCCGGAGAAGAGCACGTCGTCGACGAGGACCACGAGGCGGCCGTCGATGTCGTCGCCGGGGATCTCGGTGCGGCCGATCGCCCGGGCGGGCTTCATCCGCAGGTCGTCGCGGTACATGGTGATGTCGAGGGAGCCGACCGGGATCTTGCTGCCGGTGATCTCTTCGAGCTTCGCGGCCAGCCGGCGGGCGAGGTACACACCGCGGGTGGGAATGCCGAGGAGCACCACGTCGTCGGCGCCCTTGGCGCGTTCGACGATCTCGTGGGCGATACGGGTGAGGACCCGGGCGATGTCCTGCGCCTCCAGAACGGGGCGGGTGTCGCCGGTCTCCTGCTGAGCTGCCGGGGCGTCCATGAAAAGGACCTCCTTCTCCGCCTCACGGGACGGTTCTTAAAGGACGTCGGTGTACGGATGTACGGGGGCCACGTTACCAGGGCGGGACGGGGGGCTCCGCAAGGGGGTCGCGGAGATCCTTCCCGGGGGTGCGAGCCGGTCCATTCGGCTTGACGCAGCCAAGTAACGCTGCGTAACCTCACAGTGAGTTACCAGCCGCACGGCGGAGCCGCATGTGGTCAAGTAGTCACAGAGCTATACAGCGTCACAGAGCTATACAACGTTACAGAGCTATACAGCGTCACAACGTCATGTTGTAGCAGCGTCACGTCATCGCAGTGCCCAGAAGTCACAGCGTCACAGCGTCCGGGAGCGTTATGTCCAGCGAATACGCCAAACAGCTCGGGGCCAAGCTCCGCGCCATCCGCACCCAGCAGGGCCTCTCCCTCCACGGTGTCGAGGAGAAGTCGCAGGGCCGGTGGAAGGCAGTGGTGGTCGGGTCGTACGAGCGCGGGGACCGCGCCGTGACCGTCCAGCGCCTTGCCGAGCTCGCGGACTTCTACGGCGTGCCGGTGCAGGAGCTCCTGCCGGGCACCACCCCCGGCGGTGCGGCCGAGCCGCCGCCGAAGCTGCGTCTGGACCTGGAGCGGCTGGCCCACGTGCCCGCCGAGAAGGCCGGTCCCCTGCAGCGTTACGCCGCCACCATCCAGAGCCAGCGCGGCGACTACAACGGCAAGGTCCTGTCGATCCGCCAGGACGACCTGCGGACGCTGGCCGTCATCTACGACCAGTCCCCCTCCGTGCTGACCGAGCAGCTGATCAGCTGGGGCGTGCTGGACGCGGACGCGCGCCGCGCCGTGGCCCACGAGGAAGCCTGATCCTCAGGGATCTGAAGAAACGTATACGCGGTAACGGAAGGGCCCGCAGCGCTGGTGCGCTGCGGGCCCTTCCGCATGCCGTCGGGTCTCCCGCGTCGGTCCTCGGGTCAGTCCTCGCCGCGGCGAAGGCTGGGCTTGAGGTCCTTGAAGCGGCCCAGGAGCCCGTTCACGAAGGCCGGGGAGTCATCGGTGGAGAACTCCTTGGCCAGCTGGACGGCCTCGTCGATCGCCACGGCGTCCGGGGTCTCGTCGACCCAGATCAGCTCGTAGGCGCCCAGGCGCACGATGTTCCGGTCCACGACCGGCATGCGGTCGAGGTCCCAGTCCACGGCGTAGGTGGCGATCAGATCATCGATCCGGTTCACCCGTTCGGCGTAGCCCTCCACGAGATTCATGGTGAACTCGCTGACGGGGGGCTGGCGGGTGTCGCTCCGCGAGTGCCGGATCCAGTCCGCGAGGACCTCGCGCACGGGGACCCCGCGCTGGTCGGCCTCGAAGAGGATCTGGAAGGCGCGCTTGCGCGCGTTGCTGCGGGCAGCCACGGTTAGCCGCTCACCCGGCCGAGGTAAGAGCTGTTGCGGGTGTCGACCTTGACCTTCTCGCCGGTGCTGACGAAGAGCGGCACCTGGATCTCGTGGCCGGTCTCCAGGGTGGCGGGCTTGGTGCCACCGGTGGAGCGGTCGCCCTGGACGCCCGGGTCGGTGTGCTTGATGACCAGCTCGACGGCGGCCGGGAGCTCGACGTAGAGCACCTCGCCCTCGTGGCGGGCCACGGACGCCTCGAAGCCCTCGATGAGGAAGTTGGCGGCGTCGCCGACGACCTTGCGGTCGATGTGCAGCTGGTCGTAGGTCTCCAGGTCCATGAAGACGAAGTACTCGCCCTCCATGTAGGAGAACTGCATGTCGCGACGGTCGATGGTGGCCGTGTCGACCTTGATGCCGGCGTTGAAGGTCTTGTCGACGACCTTGCCGGACAGCACGTTCTTGAGCTTGGTGCGCACGAAGGCCGGGCCCTTGCCGGGCTTGACGTGCTGGAACTCGACGACGGACCAGAGCTGGCCGCCTTCGAGCTTGAGCACCATGCCGTTCTTGAGGTCGTTCGTGGAAGCCACGGTTGCGGAATCTCCTGCACTGGAAGACCAAGGGCCGCGGCGCGCGCACAGCTTCGGCTACAGCGCGAGCAGCTCCTTGGTCGTAATGGTGAGTAGCTCGGGACCGCCGTCCGCCTCGGGGCGCACGACGAGCGTGTCATCGATCCGGACACCTCCCCGCCCGGGGAGGTGAACCCCCGGCTCGACGGTGACCGGCACGCAAGCGTCCAGTTTACCCATGGCCGCAGGTGCAAGCTGCGGGTCCTCGTCGATTTCGAGACCGACGCCGTGACCGGTCGAGGGCGCGAGGGCCTCGCCGTGTCCGGCGGAGTCCAGCACCGACCGCGCGGCATGATCCACGTCGCGGTAGGCGGCACCGGGCAGCAGGGCCTCGCGGCCGGCCCGCTGGGCCGCGAACACGAGGTCGTAGAGCTCGATCTGCCAGTCGGCGGGAGTGGTGCCGATCACGAAGGTACGGCCGATCTCGCAGCGGTACCCGCGGTAGGCGGCTCCCAGGCAGACCGAGAGGAAGTCGCCCTCCTCGACCCGTCGGTCGGAGGGGCGGTGGCGGGACCGGCCGGAGTTCGGGCCGGTGCCCACGGAGGTGGGGAAGGCAGGGCCGTCGGCGCCGTGGTCGACCAGCCGCCGCTCCAGTTCGAGCGCGAGGTGCCGTTCCGTCCGGCCGACCAGGATCGACTCCAGCAGCTCGCCGAGCGCCTGGTCGGCGATCTCGGCGGCGATCCGCAGGCAGGCGATCTCCTCCTCGTCCTTGACCAGCCGCTGCTGCTCCACGGCGGTGCCGAGGTCGGCCAGGTGCAGCCTGGGGGCGACCGAGCGGAGGGCGCGGTGCCGGGCGACGGTGAGGTGGTGCTCCTCCACGGCCAGGGTCTCGGCGAGGACGGCGGGGCCCGCGGCGAGGTCCGCGGCGGCGACCGCGGGGTCGGCGCCGGGGGTGGCCAGTACGGTCACGGCCAGCTGTTCGTCGAGCCGGCCCTCGTCCGGTTCCCCGGTGGGCGCGCCGGGACTGAACAGCACGTCCTCGGCCGTGCCCACCAGCAGCACGGCGCCGGTGGGGCTGGCGCCGGCGAGGTAGCGGACGTTCGCCGGGCGCGTGATCAGGGCGGCGGTGTTGCCGGTTGCGGCGCAGCGGTCGCGAAGCAGGGCTCGGCGGGCGGCGTACACATCTGACATGGTTCGAGCGTATTTGCGTAGCCGCGGCCCTGCGCGCCGAGCGCGTCCGGCCGGGTCCGCTGCGCGGCGCCGGCTACCAGCGGGGCGGGACGGTCAGGGCCCGGGCCAGCGCCTCGTCGAGGGCCCTGGACGTGGCCTCCACGTCCAGGTTCGAGTTGTCGATGATCGGGAGGCCGGAGCCGTACCAGCCGGCCATGCGCCCGTGGATGCGGGCGACCTCCTCGTCGGAGAGCCTCCGGTTGCCCGAGCGCTCCGCGTTGCGTTCGAGCACGATCTCCAGGCCGGGCAGCAGGACCACCGGGAGCAGTCCGGGGCCCATGTGGCGTTTCCAGCCGCCGAGCCCCACCACCGGCCGGTCGGGGAAGACCGCGTCGTCGACGATGCAGGAGATGCCGTTGGCCAGGAAGTTCCGGGCGGCGAAGCCGCAGGTGCGGCGGGCGAGGCGGTACTGCGCCTCGGAGTGCTCGTTCCAGCCCGCCTGCGGGTCCGCGAACCCTGCGCAGACCCATTCGCGTACGTCGTCCAGGCTGATGTGCGCGGTGGCCACCGGCCGGGTGGCGGCCCAGTGCCGGGCCACGGTCGTCTTGCCGGCGCCGGCCGGGCCGATCAGCAGGACCGACAGGGTGGCCCCGCCGGTGCCGGGCGCGGCCGGCGGAGGCAGCGGGACGTGCCCGGTGGCCTCCGGCACCGGGGCCACGGGGGCCACCGGGGCCGGAGGAGAAGCCGGCCAGCCCTGCGCGGGGGGTATCGGCGGTTGCGGGGGCACGCCCGGGTGGTGCCCCGGCGGCCCCCAGCCCCCCACTCCGTGCTGCATCCGCTGCCACTCCGTCTCGTTCACGGCCGGCCCTGAGGTTCACGGCCGGCTGCTGATGCGAGAACGTTATCTCAGCCCTGGACTTCCTCCGCCAGTGCGCGCAGCGCCAGCCGGTAGGAGCCCAGACCGAAGCCCGCCACCGTGCCGGTGGCCACCGCGGCGATGACCGAGGTGTGCCGGAACTCCTCCCGGGCGTACGGGTTGGAGATGTGCACCTCGATCAGCGGGGCGGTGCGCTGGGCCGCGGCGTCCCGCATCGCGTACGAGTAGTGCGTGAACGCGCCGGGGTTGATGACCACCGGGATCCGCCCGTCCGCTGCCTCGTGCAGCCAGCGGACGAGCTCGCCCTCGTCGTTGGTCTCGCGGACCTCGACGTCGAAGCCGAGCTCTGCGCCGAGCTCGGTGCAGGTCTCCACCAGGCCCTTGTAGGAGGTGGAGCCGTACACGTCGGGCTCGCGGGAGCCGAGCCGGCCCAGGTTCGGACCGTTCAGCACCAGGACGGGCCGGCTCATGCCGACACCTCGCCGTACGCGGCGATCAGGTGGGCCGGGTCGGGGCCCTCCAGGACCGTCGGCTTGGCCAGGCCGTCCAGGACGATGAAGCGCAGCAGGTTGCCCCGCGACTTCTTGTCGACCTGCATGGTCTGCAGCAGCTTGGGCCACTGGTCGCCGCGGTAGGTGAGCGGCAGTCCGACGGAGGCCAGGATCGCCCGGTGCCGGTCGGCGGTGGCGTCGTCCAGGCGTCCGGCCAGCCGGCCCAGTTCGGCGGCGAAGACCATGCCCACGGACACGGCCGCGCCGTGCCGCCACTTGTAGCGCTCGTTCTTCTCGATGGCGTGCGCGAGGGTGTGGCCGTAGTTGAGGATCTCCCGCAGCCCGGATTCCTTCAGGTCGCTGGAGACCACGTCCGCCTTGACCTGGATGGAGCGGACGATCAGCTCGGCCGTGTGCGGGCCGGCGGGCGTACGGGCGCCCTCCGGGTCGGCCTCGATCAGGTCGAGGATCACCGGGTCGGCGATGAAGCCGGCCTTGATGATCTCGGCCAGGCCGGAGACGTAGTCGTTGACCGGCAGGGAGCCGAGCGCGGCGAGGTCGCAGAGGACCCCGGCCGGCGGGTGGAAGGCGCCGACGAGGTTCTTGCCCTCGGCGGTGTTGATGCCGGTCTTGCCGCCTACCGCCGCGTCCACCATGGCGAGCACCGTGGTGGGGACGGCGATCCAGCGGACGCCGCGCAGCCAGCTGGCCGCGACGAAGCCCGCCAGGTCGGTGGTGGCGCCGCCGCCCACGCCGACGATGACGTCGGTGCGGGTGAAGCCGGACTGGCCGAGCGCCTTCCAGCAGTAGGCGGCGACCTCGACGGTCTTGGCCTCCTCGGCGTTCGGCACCTGGATGGCGATCGCCTCGTAGCCCTGTTCGGCGAGGTCGTCGCGCAGGGCCTCGCCGGTGGAGGCGAGCGCCTCGGGGTGGATCACGGCGACCCGCTGGGCCTTCGTGCCGACGAGCCCGGCGAGCTCGCCGAGCAGCTGGTGCCCGACCAGCACGTCGTACGGGTCGTGGCCGGCGCTGCCGCCGACGTGGATCCGCGTCACCTGCTGGTCGGTGTCCTGCTCCGTCATGAGTCCTTCAGCTCCAGTGCGTCGAGGACCGCCTGCGCGACCTCTTCGGGGGTGCGGTCGTCGGTGGCCACGACGACGCGTGCGACTTCGGTGTAGAGGTGGCGACGGGCCTCCATCAGCTCGCGCCACTGACGGCGCGGGTTGACGGCGAGCAGCGGGCGGGCGGTGTTCAGCCCGACCCGGCGCACGGCCTCCTCCACGTCCATCGAGAGGTAGGCGACCGGCAGCCCGGCCAGCAGCCCGCGGGTCCCCTCGTCCAGGACGGCGCCGCCGCCGAGGGCGAGGACCCCGGTGTGCTCGGTGAGCGCCGTGGCGACGGCTTCCCGCTCCAGTGCCCGGAAGTGGTCCTCGCCGTCGTTCACGAAGATGTCCGCGATCTCACGGCCTTCGTCGGCGACGATGTCGGCGTCGGTGTCCCGGTAGGGGACGCCGAGCCTCGCGGCCAGCAGCGCCCCCACCGTGGACTTGCCCGAGCCCATGGGCCCGACCAGGACGACCAGTGGTCCGCCGGTCACCGGATGTGGAGGTTGTCGAGGTACGCCTGCACGTTGCGGCGGGTCTCCGGGACGGAGTCACCGCCGAACTTCTCGACGACGGCGTCGGCGAGGACGAGGGCGACCATGGCCTCGGCGACGATGCCGGCGGCCGGCACGGCGCACACGTCAGAGCGCTGGTGGTGGGCGGCGGCCGCCTCACCGGTGACGACGTCGACGGTCGCCAGGGCGCGCGGAACGGTCGCGATGGGCTTCATGGCGGCCCGGACGCGCAGCAGCTCGCCGGTGGTCAGGCCGCCCTCGGTGCCGCCGGCGCGGCCGGAGGTGCGCTTGATGCCCTCGGGAGTGGAGACGATCTCGTCGTGCGCCTTCGAGCCGGGCACGCGGGCGAGCTCGAAGCCGTCGCCGACCTCGACGCCCTTGATGGCCTGGATGCCCATGAGGGCGCCGGCGAGGCGGGCGTCGAGACGGCGGTCCCAGTGGACGTGGGAACCGAGGCCGACGGGGACGCCGTAGGCCAGGACCTCGACGACGCCGCCGAGGGTGTCGCCGTCCTTGTGCGCCTGGTCGATCTCCGCGACCATCGCCTTCGACGCGTCGGCGTCGAGGCAGCGCACCGGGTCGGCGTCGAGCTTCTCGACGTCGGCGGGGGTCGGGTAGACGCCGTACGGGGCCTTGGCCGCGGCCAGCTCGACCACGTGCGAGACGATCTCGATGCCGGCGACCTCCTTGAGGAAGGACCGGGCGATCGCGCCGAGGGCGACCCGGGCGGCGGTCTCACGGGCGCTGGCGCGCTCCAGGATCGGCCGGGCCTCGTCGAAGCCGTACTTCTGCATGCCGGCGAGGTCGGCGTGGCCGGGCCGCGGGCGGGTCAGCGGCGCGTTGCGGCCGGTGTCCTTGAGCAGCGAGGGGTCGACCGGGTCGGCCGACATGACGGTCTCCCACTTGGGCCACTCGCTGTTGCCGACCATGACGGCGACGGGCGACCCGAGGGACAGGCCGTGCCGTACGCCGCCCAGGAAGGTGATCTCGTCCTGCTCGAACTTCATGCGGGCACCGCGGCCATAGCCCAGCCGACGCCGAGCCAGGTGATCGGCCACCAGCTCGGTGGTGACCGGAACGCCGGCGGGAAGACCCTCCAGCGTCGCGACCAGCGCCGGTCCGTGGGACTCTCCGGCCGTCAGCCAACGCAACCTGCTCAACGATGCTCCTCATGCTCGCGCGTGATCCGGCGGTGGCCGACCGGGGCGCGCAGCCCTGGTCCGCCACACTGATCCTCCCACGTCCGGGCGGGTATGACGGGCCCTGGTCCAGCTATCGGACGCCTTGTCCGTCAGGTGTGCACCGTCGCGCGTCGGGAATGTGTGGTCCGGGCGTCAGGAATGCGCGGTCCGGGCGTCCAGCGCGCGCTGTCCGGCGGCCCGCATGGCCGCCAGCGGCCCCGGCCGTCCGGTCATCTGCTCGACCTGGAGCACCGCCTGGTGGACCAGCAGGTCCAGGCCGCCGAGCAGCTTTCCGCCCCGCTCGGACCAGGCGGCGGCGAGCGCCGTCGGCCAGGGCTCGTAGAGCACGTCGAAGAGGGTGCCGGGGCTCTCCGGCACGGCGCCGGCCAGTGCGTCGGTGGTGCCCGCCGGAGTGGTGGCGATCACCAGCGGTGCTTCGAGGGCTGCAGCCGCGTCCGCCCAGTCGGCCGTGCGGACGGACACGCCGAGGCGCTCGCCCCACTGCCGCATCTCGTCGGCGCGCGCCCGGGAGCGCACGTACGCGGTGACCTCGCCGGAGCAGATCCGGGAGAGGGCGGCCAGGGCCGAGGAGGCGGTGGCCCCGGCGCCGAGCACGGCCGCCGAGTCGACCTTGTCCACGCCCCGCTCGCGGAGCGCGGCGATCAGGCCGGGGATGTCGGTGTTGTCGCCGGTCAGCCGGCCGTCCTCGGCGCGGACGACGGTGTTGACCGCCTCCACGGAGGCCGCGGTCTCGCTGATGCCGTCCAGCAGCGGGATGATCGCCCGCTTGAGCGGCATGGTCAGCGACAGTCCGGCCCACTCGGGGCCGAGCTGCGCCACGAAGTCCGGGAGCGCGGCCTCGTCGATCTCGAAGCGGTCGTAGGACCAGTCGGCGAGGCCGAGCTCCTCGTAGGCGGCGCGGTGCAGGACCGGGGAGAGGGAGTGCTCGATCGGCGATCCGAGCACCGCTGCGCGCTTCACTGCTTCTTCTCTTGCCTTTCCTTCTCGTACTCCGCGCGGTTCTGGTTGTGCTCTTCGTTGGTGGTGGCGAACAGGGTCCGCTTCTCCAGGGACACGAAGTAGAACCAGGGCCCGGGCTCGGGGTTGAGCGCGGAGTGCAGGGCCTCCTGACCGGGGTTCCCGATCGGACCGGGGGGCAGGCCCTTGATCTTGTAGGTGTTGTACGGGTCGTTGAGCGTACGGAGCTTGTCGACGGAGCCGACGTCCAGGGTGCTCTGACCCTTCATGTAGTTGATCGTGGAGTCGAAGTCCAGCAGACCGTAGGTCTCGGTGTTGTCCGGGTCCAGACGGTTGTAGACGACGCGGGCGATCTTGTCGAAGTCGGGCTTGTTGTTGCCCTCGGCCTGGACGAGGCTGGCCAGGGTGAGGATCTGGAGCGGGTTCTGCAGGCCCAGCTTGGCGGCCTGGCCCTGGACGTCCTGCTCGGTGAACGACTCGTTGGCCTTGGCGACCATCTGCTTGAGCAGGGACTGCGGGGTCGAGTCCTTGCCCAGGTCGTAGCGGGTCGGGAAGAGGAAGCCTTCCAGCGGGTCCTTGATGTCCTTGCTGTTGTTGGCCCAGGCGGGCAGCCCGAAGGTCTTGAACTCCTTCTTGGCGATCTCCGCGGTGGTGCCCTCGGGCTTCCGCAGGCGCTTGTCGATCTCCTTGTAGATCTGGACGTTGCGCCAGCCCTCGGGGATCGTGAGGACGTTCAGCTTGGTCGGGTCGATCATCAGGGCGACGGCCGCCTTGGCGGACATCTCCTTCTTCATCGGGTAGAGGCCCGGCTGGATCGATTTGCCCCTGGGGTCGGCGCCCGCCGCGTCCGTGAACGCCTGGACGCTCTTGACCACGCCGGCTTCCTTGAGCGCCAGGCCGATGTCCATGAGGCTGGCGCCGGCCTTGATCTCCACGTCGACGGGCGCGCCGCCCTCGCCGGTGAAGTCCTCGGGCGCGCCGAACCGGTCCTGCAGGAAGGAATAGCCGTAGTAGCCCACGCCGCCGACGCCGCCCACCAGGACGAGCGTCACGAACAGGCAGGCGACACCGTTGCGGCCCTTGCGCTTCTTGGCCTTGCCCTCGCCGTCACCGCCGCCCTTTCCGCCCTTGCCACCGCCCTTGCCGCGGGCGGAGCGGCGGCCGCCGGGGGGCGTGCCGTCCTTGTCGGCGGCGTCGTCGTCGCCGTCCTCGTCCCCTTCGGGGGACCGTTCCTCCGCGGCGGGGTCGGTGTCCTCGTCCTCCACCTGCCACGGGGAGGCCGGCCGGCGGCGGCCGGGGGGCTCCGGCGGCGGGTACGCCTCTTCGGTGCCGTAGCCGTCGGCGGTCTCGCCGGGGTAGGCGGTGGCCTGCTGCTGGGGGTAGGGCTCGGGGCCCGCGCCGTAGGGGTCGCCCCCGTACGGCGCCTGCGGCGGAGCCGGGGTCGGGGTCTGGAAGTGGCCGCCCTGGGAGTCGTACGTCTGCTGCCCGTCGAAGTACGGCTGCTGCCCCTGCGGCACCTGCTGCTGGAACTGCGGGGACTGCTGGAAGTGCGGCGCCTGCGGGAACTGAGGGGGCTGCTGGGGGTGGTGTGGCTGCTGGGGGTGGTGTGGCTGTTGGAACTGCGGTGCCTGCGGATGCCCCTGGTACTGCGGGCCGGGGTACTGCTGGTCCGGGTAAGGGGCGTTCTGGTATCCGGCGTCCGGGTACTGCTGGTCCGGATAGGGCTGGTCCGGGTACTGCTGCTGGGCGTTGGCCTGGGGATAGTGCTGCTGGGCCTGCTGCTCGCCCGTCCACCCCGGGTCCCCGTAGAGGGGGTCCGCGGGGTGCCACGGTTCAGGGGCCTGGCCCCGCCCATACTCAGTCATCGATCCCCTAGCGCCGCGCCGCGTCGAATAGCCGACGGCTGTTCGAATGCCGCCACATCGCGCGGAACGTTACCGTATCGCGATCAGATGACCACTTCGACGCACTCACCGGGCGGATTTCCGGATACCCGTTCGGTCTCAAGAGCATTTTGAAGAATGATCACAGCAGCGGCCTGGTCGATGACCGAGCGGCCCTTCTTCGCGTTCTTCCCCGAGGCCCGCAGGCCCTGGGCGGCGGTGACCGTGGTCATCCGCTCGTCCACCAGACGGACCGTCACGGGCTTGATGCCCCTGGCCAGTTCGGTGGCGAAAACCCGGACCTTGGCCGCGGCCGGCCCCTCGCGTCCGCTGAGCGAACGCGGGAGGCCGACCACCACCTCAAGGGGCTCGTACTCCGCCACCAGCTGGCGCAGCCGGCGGTGCGCGGCCGGGACGTCACGTCCCGGCACGGTCTCCACCGGTGTGGCCAACACCCCGTCGGGGTCGCAGGAAGCGACCCCGATCCGGGCGTCACCGACATCGATCGCGAGGCGTCGGCCACGGCGCAGCGTCATTACGCGGTCTCCCCCACCAGGCGCTCGACGGCGGCGATGGCGTCGCCGACCGCGGCCGGGTTCTGGCCGCCGCCCTGGGCGACGTCGGGCTTGCCGCCACCGCCGCCGCCGAGGGTCTTGGCGGCGGTGCGGACCAGGTCACCGGCCTTGAGGCCGCGCTCGCGGGCCGCCTCGTTGGTGGCGATGACGGTCAGCGGCCGGTCGCCCGCCACCGCGAACAGGGCGACCACGGCCGGGCGGTCGCCGGGGATGCGGCCGCGCACGTCGAGGACCAGCTTGCGCAGGTCGTCGGCGCCGGTGCCGTCCGGCACCTGCCCGGTGACCACGGCCACCCCGCGGACGTCCTGGGCGCCGGCGGCCAGACCGGCGGCGGCCTGCAGGACCTTCTCCGCGCGGAACTTCTCGATCTCCTTCTCGGCGTCCTTCAGCTTGCCGAGCATGGTCGCGATCTTCTCCGGGAGCTCCTCCGGCCGGCCCTTGACCAGCTCCTGGAGCTGGGCGACGACCGTGTGCTCCTTGGCGAGGAAGTTGTACGCGTCCACGCCGACGAGGGCCTCGACCCGGCGCACGCCGGAGCCGATGGAGGACTCGCCGAGCAGCTTCACCAGACCCAGCTGGCTGGTGTTGCCCACGTGGGTGCCGCCGCACAGCTCCTTGGAGAAGTCGCCGATGGTGACCACGCGGACCCGCTCGCCGTACTTCTCGCCGAATTCGGCGATGGCGCCCTGCTTCTTCGCCTCGTCGATGCTCATGATCTCGGCGGTGACGTCGAGCTCACGGGAGAGCACGTCGTTGATCTTCTGCTCGACGTCGGTGAGGACGGTGCCGGGAACGGCGTTCGGCGAGCCGAAGTCGAAGCGGAAGCGGCCGGGGCTGTTCTCCGAACCGGCCTGGGCGGCGGTCGGGCCGAGGGCGTCGCGCAGCGCCTGGTGGGTCAGGTGGGTGGCCGAGTGGGCGCGGGCGATGGCCCGGCGGCGGTTGACGTCGATGGCGGCGTACGCGGAGGCGCCCACCGTCACCTCGCCGACCTGGACGGAACCCTTGTGCACGGAGACGCCCGGGACGGGCTGCTGCACGTCGCGGACGACGATGACGGCGCCCGAGTCGAGCTTGATCCGGCCCTGGTCGGCGAGCTGGCCGCCGCCCTCGGCGTAGAAGGGGGTGCGGTCGAGGACGACCTCGACGTCGTCACCCTCGGAGGCGGCGGGCGCGGGGACGCCGTTGACCAGCAGGCCGACGATGGTGGACTCGCCCTGGTTGGTGGAGTAGCCGGTGAACTCGGTGGCTCCGGCGCTGTCGGCGATCTCGCGGTACGAGGAGACGTCGGCGTGGCCGGTCTTCTTGGCCTTGGCGTCGGCCTTGGCCCGGTCGCGCTGCTCCTGCATCAGGCGGCGGAAGCCGGGCTCGTCCACGGTCAGGCCCTGTTCGGCGGCCATCTCCAGGGTGAGGTCGATCGGGAAGCCCCAGGTGTCGTGGAGCAGGAACGCCTTGTCGCCGGAGAGGACCGTGCCGCCGGCGGCCTTGGTCTCGGTCACGGCGGTGTCGAGGATGTTCGTGCCGCCCTTGACGGCCTTGAGGAAGGCGGCCTCTTCGGCGAGCGCGACGGTCTCGATGCGCTTGCGGTCGGTGACCAGCTCCGGGTACTGCTGACCCATCGTGTTGATCACGACGTCGACGAGGTCCTGGACGACCGGGCCCGTGGCGCCCATGAGGCGCATGTTGCGGATGGCGCGGCGCATGATGCGGCGCAGCACGTAGCCGCGGCCCTCGTTGCCGGGGGTGACGCCGTCGCCGATGAGCATGACCGAGGTGCGGATGTGGTCGGCGACCACGCGCATCGACACGTCGGTGTTCCGGGCGGCTCCGTAGCGCACGCCGGTGAGCTCGGTGGCCTTGTCCATGACCACGCGCAGGGTGTCGGTCTCGTACATGTTCTGCACGCCCTGCAGGATCATCGCGAGGCGTTCCAGGCCGAGGCCGGTGTCGATGTTCTTGGACGGCAGGTCGCCGAGGATCGGGAAGTCCTCCTTGCCGTCACCGGCGCCCCGCTCGTACTGCATGAAGACGAGGTTCCAGATCTCGACGTACCGCTCGTCGTTGACGGCCGGGCCGCCCTCGACGCCGAACTCGGGGCCGCGGTCGTAGTTGATCTCGGAGCAGGGGCCGCAGGGGCCGGGAACGCCCATGGACCAGAAGTTGTCCTTCTTGCCCAGGCGCTGGATGCGCTCGGCGGGGACGCCGATCACGTCGCGCCAGATCGTCTCGGCCTCGTCGTCGTCGAGGTAGACGGTGATCCAGAGCTTCTCCGGCTCCAGGCCGTAGCCGCCGTCCGCCACGGAGCTGGTGAGCAGCTCCCAGGCGTACTTGATGGCGCCTTCCTTGAAGTAGTCGCCGAAGGAGAAGTTGCCGCACATCTGGAAGAACGTGCCGTGGCGGGTGGTCTTGCCGACCTCTTCGATGTCGGGCGTACGGACGCACTTCTGCACGCTGGTGGCGCGCGGGGCCGGCGGCTTGGTCTCACCGAGGAAGTACGGCTTGAACGGCACCATGCCCGCGTTGACCAGCAGCAGAGTCGGGTCGTCCGCGATGAGCGACGCCGAAGGGACGACGGTGTGACCGCGCTCCTCGAAGAAGCTCAGCCAGCGACGGCGGATCTCAGCCGACTCCATTAGTGGTCCTCATTCCGGTTGTACGAATAGTTCGGTCGGTGGTTCTGGTGGGGCACGTCGTTGCCGATGGCCCGCAGCCGGCGCGGTCCGTCCAGGGCGCGCACGTTGTCGGGCCGGTCCGGGTCGTGGGCCAGCCCCAGTGCATCGTTCAGCTCGTCCTCGCGCTGGGTCATTCCCGCCTTGACGTCGAGGGCGAAGTCCTTGAGCCGGTGGCCCGCCTCCACCGCCTTCTCGGCGGCCTGGGCGGCGAGGCTCTCCGGGGTCAGCTGCTTCAGCTTGCGGTTGACCTTGGTGGTGGCCCACACTCCGGCGGCTGCGCCGGCGGTGAACCAGAAGGTGCGGCGGAACATCGCGGTCTAGCCCTTCTGCTTGCGGCGCCGGGCGGCCGGCACGGTCCGTCCGACGATCACGCTACGTCGCTCCGGGCGCGCCGGCACGTCGTCCGTCCGGCCCAGTGCCTTGCGCACCCCGTAGCCGAACGCCGCCACCTTGACCAGCGGGCCGCCGAAGGTGCTGGCCACGGTGGAGCTGAGCGCGGAGGCGTTGGAGGTGACCTCCTGGACGTCGCTGGTGATCGCGTCGACCTTGTCGAGCTGGGTGCGGGCGGATCGGACGGTGGTGGAGGCGTCTGCGAGGAGCGGGACGGCCTGCTCGGTCACGTCCGCGACCAGCTTGGTCGCTGCCTTCAGCGTCTGCGCCAGCCTCACCAGCGCCAGCGCGAGGAACGAGACGAGGATCGCCCAGAAGACGGCCACGATGATCCCGGCCACCTCTCCACCGGACACGTTGCACCGCTCCCTGAAGTCTGAGAAAAGTCGTCCCCCGACCCTATCGCGCCGGGGGCGGCCCTCCGTACCGGAATTCCGCGGCGAGCAGGCCTTCTTGTACGGGGAGCATCCGGAGCAGTACGCTCCGTGTCCCATGCGGACCGGGACCCACGGCAATCTTCCCTCGGAGCTCACCGGCCTGGTCGGGCGGGGTGCCGAACTGGACGTGCTGGGGCGGCTGCTGGACGCCTCCCGACTGGTGACGGTGACCGGGGTCGGCGGGGTGGGCAAGTCCCGGCTAACGGTGGCGGCCGCACGCGCGGCGCAGGAACGCTTCCCCGACGGGGTGTGGCTGGCCGGGCTGTCCTCCGTACGCGATCCCGCGCTGCTGGCGCTGACGCTGGCCGAGGCGCTGGGGCTGACCGACCACACGGTGCGTGCGCCCCGGGTGGTGCTGGCCGAACACCTGGCCGACCGGACGCTGCTGCTGGTGCTGGACGGGTTCGAGCAGCTGGTCGACGAGTGCGCCGAGCTGGTGGTGGAGCTGCTGGGGCGGGCGCCGGGGCTGCGGGTGCTGGCGGCCGGCCGGCGGGCTTTCGCCGTCGACGGGGAGCGGGTGTTCCCGCTGGCGCCGCTGGACGGCGGGGATTCCGTACGGCTGCTGGCGGCGCGGGCCGGGGCCGCCGATCCGGGGTTCGCCGCCGATCCGGGGGTGCTCGCGGAGCTGTGCGCGCGACTGGACGGGATCCCGCTGGCGCTGGAGCTGGCCGCGGCGCGGCTGCGGGCGCTGTCGCCGGAGCAGGTGCTGGACCGGCTGGACGACCGGTTCCGGCTGCTGGCGGGCGGGACCCGCGGGGTGCTGCCCCGGCACCGGACGCTGCGGACGGCGATCGGCTGGAGCCACGAGCTGTGCACGGCGCGGGAGCGGCTGCTGTGGGCACGGCTGTCGGTGTTCGCGGGGCGCTTCGACCTGGACGCGGCGGAGTACGTGTGCTCGGGTCCGGACCTTCCGGTGGAGGAGGTGCTGGACGTGCTGGGCGAGCTGCTGGACCAGTCGCTGCTGGTCCGGGAGGACACCGCCGCCGGGATCCGCTACCGGATGCTGGAGACCGTACGGGTGTACGGAGCGGGGTGGCTGGATTCGCTGGGTGACGCAGGGCGGCTGCGGCGCCGGCACCGGGACTGGTACCTGGGGCTGGCGACCTGGTGCGAGGTGGACTGGTTCGGCGACCGGCAGGCGGAGGTGGCCGCGCTGGTGGAGGCGGAGCTGCCCAACCTGCGGCTGGCGCTGGACTGCTGCCTGGAGGATCCGGAGGAGGTCCACCTGGGCCGGTTCCTGGCCGGGACGCTGTGGTTCTTCTGGGCCGGCTGCGGCCGGCTGGCCGAGGGCCGGCTCTGGCTGGACCGGGCGCTGTCCCATGAGGCGGCGCACGGCACGGACGCGGACACCTCTCGGCTGAAGGCGCTGTGGGTGCTGGGTTACGTCGCGGCGCTGCAGGGCGACGGAGTGGCCGCGCTGGGCGCGCTACACGAGTGCCGGGAGGGCGCGGAGGCGGCCGGGAACGCGGTGGCGACGGCGTACGCGGTGCACCGGATGGGCTGTCTGGCCCTGGTGTCGGACGACATGGGGCGGGCGGGCGAGCTGCTGGGGGCGGCGCTGGAGCAGTACCGGGCCGCCGGGGAGCTGAACAGCAACGTGCTGATGTGCCAGGTGGAGCTGGCGATGGTGCTGGCCTTCCAGGGCGACCTGCCGGCGGCACGGGAGCTGTGCGAGGAGGTGCGCGAGCTCTGCGAGGAGCGCGGGGAGCGCTGGACGAAGACGTACGCGCTGTACGTGCTGGCGTACGCGGCACTGGACGCGGGGGATCCGGCGGCGGCGCGGCGGCTGCTGTCCGAGTGCGTGTCCGTGAACCACGCGTTCCGCGATCTGGTGGGCCTGGTCCTGGCGGTGGAGCTGCTGGCGCTGGTGACGGTCGCCGAGGGGCACGCGGCGGAGGCGGCCCTGCTGCAGGGCGCGGTGGAGCCGGTGTGGGGTTCGGTGGGGCTGCAGCTGTTCGGGTCGGGGTACTTCAACGCGCCGCGGCTGATGTGCGAGGAGCGCTGCCGGGAGGTGCTGGGGCGGGCCGAGTACGCCGCGGCGGCCGCGCGGGGCCGGGACCTGGGGGTCGACGCCCTCGCCGAGCGGGCCCTGCGGGGGCCGGTCCGGCAGCCGGCGGGCCGTGCGGGGGCGGCGCTGCCCGGCCCCGGGAACGGCGGAGGCCCGCAGCCCCCCGGAGGGGTGCTGCGGGCCTCGCGTACAGCCGGGTGAGGCTACGACCGCATCAGCGGGCGTAGTACTCGACGACGAGCTGCTCGTCGCAGATCACGGGGATCTCCTTGCGCTGCGGCTCGCGGTCCAGGCGGAAGGCCAGGGCCTTCAGGTTGACCTGGAGGTAACGCGGGGTCTCGCCCTCGCCGGCGTAGCCACCCTCACGGGCGACCTGGAAGGGGTGCTTCTCGCGGCTGCGCTCGCGCACGGTGATGACGTCGTCCGGACGGACACGGAACGACGGCTTGTCGACCTTGCCACCGTTGACCTCGATGTGGCCGTGGACGACCATCTGGCGGGCCTGGTAGATGGTGCGGGCGATGCCGGCACGCAGGACCAGGGCGTCCAGACGACGCTCGAGCTCGACGACCAGGGCCTCGCCGGTCTTGCCGGAGACCTTCTTCGCGCGGTCGTACGCGCGGGCCATCTGCTTCTCGCTGATGTCGTACTGAGCGCGCAGACGCTGCTTCTCGAGCAGACGGACCTTGTAGTCCGAGTTCTGCTTGCGGCCACGGCCGTGCTCACCCGGCGGGTAAGGGCGGGCCTCGAAGTACTTGACGGCCTTCGGCGTCAGGGCGATGCCGAGAGCACGCGACTTCTTGACCTTGGGTCGTGCCTGGTTCACGTGGAACCTACCTCCATGTAAGTTAGGTGAGCCTTACCTTATTTCGAGGAGGACGTAATGTCTCGACCGCATGGGATCCCCCTGCCCAGTGCGCACCGCAGTTCGGACGAGAAACGATCCACGTCCGCTTGCGACGACGGTAGGCAAGGTCAGCCGCGTCCCAGGGAAGGCGCTCGACAGCTCACCGGAGCCGAGCGCGTACGAACCCTCGTAGAGTCCAACGCCTCAGTATCCCTCACGCTGGCGGGTGCTCGTGACCGGCAGGGTCACGGGGAGCCCGCCGTGTTCGGGACGGGGATGCCGGCCGCACGGACCGTCACCCCGGACGGGGACGTGATTCTCCTCGTTTCCGGGGAATCGGCGGCTGCCAGGGCTGCCGCTCACGCCCAGGACGACGACCTCGCAGCAGTGATCGAGATCACTGATGTGGCGCCGGTGTCCGTGCCCCATCGTATCCGGAGCCGCGCCTGGCTGTCCGGCTGGCTCACCCCGGTCCGCGGCGCCGCCGAACGGGCGTCCTGCGCCGCGCTGCTCGCCGAGCGCCACCCGGTGGGCCAGCTGCTGGGCCTGGACGAGGGGGTCCCCGGGGACCGGCCGGCCTGGATGCTGCTGCGGCTGGAGGTCGGGGTGATCAACGTGGACGACCTGTGGGGCGCGGAGCAGGTGGACGCCGAGGACTTCGCGGCGGCCGTGCCCGACCCGCTGACCGGGCACGAGACGGAGCTGCTGCAGCACCTGCACGCGGCGCACGCGGAGCGGCTCGCGGACCTGCGGGGCCTGCTCGGGCCGCGTGCGGCGGACTCCCTGACGGCGGTGCCGCTGGCGCTGGACCGGCTCGGGCTGCGGGTCCGCTTCGTCGACGCGGCCGACGGCGCCTCCTTCGACGCCCGCTTCGACTTCCCGGACCCGGTGGCCGACGTGTGCGGCCTCCGCCGCGCCATGCAGGGCCTCTTCGCAGCCGCGGGCTCCTGACCCCCCGGGTGCTGTGCACGCGCCGGCTGCGCCCCACGCCACCCTCCCCCAGACTCCGTCCGGGGGACCCCCATCCGGAAACCGGAGGCGTCCGCCCCCGAACCCCGCCCGGCGGGCCGTGCCGGACCCGCGGGTCCGCCGTGGTTGCCCGCGCGGTTGCCCGCGCCCCTGGCAGGTCCCGCCCGGGCCCGGTCACCCAGGGGCGCGGGGAACTGCGCGAACGGCCACGACGGCGCCGCACGCCGGGGCCACTTGCCCCGTCACGGCGGAGAGGGACCGCGCGGCGAGGCGCTAGCCGTCGCCGCGGAGGCGGGTGCGGACCCGCTCGACCACGTCGGCGTAGCGCGCCTCCGCCCCGTACCGCGTCGGCTCGTAGTACCGCTTGCCGTGGATCGCGTCCGGCGCGTACTGCTGCGCCGCGATCGCCCCCGGCACGTCGTGCGGGTACACGTACCCCTGCGCGTGCCCCAGCTTCGCTGCCCCCTTGTAGTGGCCGTCCCGCAGGTGCGCCGGCACCGGGCCCGCCAGCCCCGCCCGTACGTCGGCCAGGGCGGCCCCGATCGCCGTCGTCGCGGTGTTCGACTTCGGGGCCAGCGCCAGCGCGATCGTGCAGTGGGAGAGGGTCAGCGCCGCCTCCGGGAAGCCGATCATCGCGACCGCCTGGGCCGCGGCGACGGCCGTAGGCAGGGCCGTCGGGTCGGCCAGGCCGATGTCCTCGCTCGCCGAGATCATCAGCCGGCGCGCGATGAACCGCGGGTCCTCCCCCGCCTCGATCATCCGCGCCAGGTAGTGCAGCGCCGCGTCCACGTCCGAGCCCCGGATCGACTTGATCAGCGCCGAGGCCACGTCGTAGTGCTGGTCGCCGTCCCGGTCGTACTTCACCGCCGCGCGGTCGACCGTCTCCTCCAGCGTCTCCAGGGTGATCTCCGGCTCGCCCTTGGCGATCGCCGCACCCGCGCCGGCCTCCAGCGCCGTCAGCGCCCGCCGCGCGTCCCCGCCGGCGATCCGCAGCAGGTGCGCCTCCGCATCCCCGGCGAGCGTCACCGCGCCGCCCAGGCCCCGCTCCTCCGCCAGGGCCCGGCGCAGCAGCCCGGACAGGTCCTCGTCGGTCAGCGACTCCAGCGTCAGCAGCAGCGAGCGCGACAGCAGCGGGGAGATGATCGAGAAGTAGGGGTTCTCCGTGGTGGCAGCGATCAGCGTCACCCAGCGGTTCTCCACCGCCGGCAGCAGCGAGTCCTGCTGGGCCTTGCTGAAACGGTGGATCTCGTCGAGGAAGAGGACGGTCTCCTTGCCGTACCCGCCGGCCGCCCGGCGGGCTCCGTCGATGACCGCCCGGACCTCCTTGACCCCGGCGGTGATCGCGGACAGCTCCACGAACCGCTTCTGCGTGGCCTGGCTGACCACGTAGGCCAGGGTGGTCTTCCCGATGCCCGGCGGGCCCCAGAGGATCACCGAGGAGGAGCCGGCCGGGCCGCCGCTGCCCTCGCCGACCAGCCGCCGCAGCGGGGAGCCGGGCTTGAGCAGGTGCTGCTGGCCGACGACCTCGTCCAGGGAGCGCGGGCGCATGCGGACGGCGAGCGGTGAGCTCGCCGGGTCCTTCTCCTGGCGGTCCTCGGCGGCGGCGGTGAACAGATCGGGTTCCACGCATTGAAGCCTAAGCGAGGCCACCGACAGCCCGGTCCCGGGTCAGCCGGTCCGGGTCGCCCGGTCCCGGTCAGGAGGCCCGGGTCAGGAGGTCCGGGTCAGGAGGCCCGGGTCACGAGGTCCAGAAGTCCCACCAGCGGGTCAGGATCAGCATGCCGATGATCCCGATGTGCAGCACCGGCGGCACCCAGGCGAACTCTTCGAAGAACGCCTTCAGCCAGCCCGGCGCCGGGAGCAGCCCCTCGCGGACGTTGTGCGCGGTGACGTACCAGAACATGACGATGGTGGCGACCCAGGCCAGGCAGCACCACAGGCAGAGGGCGTTGATGTTGTACAGCGACTGGTACGTGAGCCAGGCGCAGAACCCGACGCCGAAGAGCGTGCCGGCGTTGAAGGTCAGCCAGTACCAGCGCCGGAACCGGGCGCCGGCCAGGATGCTCATGCCGACGCAGATGACGATGCCGTAGGCGACCAGGCCCAGCATCGGGTTGGGGAAGCCGAAGGCGGACGCCTGCTCGGACTTCATGATGCTGCCGCAGGCCACCACCGGGTTGAAGCTGCAGCCCGGGACGAAGTCCGGGTCCTCCAGCAGCTTGAACTTGTCGATGGTGATCACCCACGCGGCGAGCAGCCCGGCCGCCCCGGTGATCACCAGCAGCCAGGCCAGCGCCCGGCTCCCGCCGACCGTCCGTGTGGATTCCGCGCCCGAAGTCGTCATGCGGAGCATTCTGCCGCACCCGGTCCGGGGGCCGTGCCCCGGACCGGGTGCGGATGATCTTGCGCCGCCGGGGCGGCGGGGCCGTCAGGCCAGCTTGGCGCGGACCGCCTCGACGAGCCCGTCGACCGGTACGGCGGCCTGCTCGCCGGACTCCATGTCCTTGAGCTGGACGACGCCCTCGGCGAGGTCCCGCTCACCGGCGACCACGGTCAGCCGCGCACCACTGCGGTTCGCGTCCTTCATGGCGCCCTTGAGGCCCTTGCCGCCGTAGCCGAAGTCGGCCGCGATGCCCGCCCGGCGCAGCTCGGTGACCTTGCCGAACAGCAGCCGGCGGGCGTCGTCGCCGATGGCGACGGCGAACACGCTGGTGGCCGCGGGGATGTCCAGCTCGATGCCTTCGGCCTCCAGCGCCAGCACCGTGCGGTCCACGCCGAGCGCCCAGCCGACCGACGGAAGCGCCGGGCCGCCGATCATCTCGGACAGGCCGTCGTAGCGGCCGCCGCCGCCGACCGCGGACTGGGCGCCCAGGCCGTCGTGCACGAACTCGAAGGTGGTGCGGGTGTAGTAGTCCAGGCCGCGCACCAGCTTGACGTCGTCCTCGAAGGCCACGCCCGCCGCGGTGACCAGCGCGCGCACCTCGTCGTGGTACGCCTTGCAGGCGTCGCACAGGTAGTCGCGCAGCAGCGGCGCGTCCACCAGCTGCTTCTGCACGTCCACGCGCTTGTCGTCGAGCACCCGCAGCGGGTTGATCTCGGCGCGGCGCAGGGTCTCCTCGTCCAGGTCCAGCCCGCGCAGGAAGGTCTGCAGCGCCTCCCGGTACACCGGGCGGCACTCCTTGTCGCCCAGCGAGTTCAGCAGGATCCGGAAGTTCCGCAGGCCCAGCGAGCGGTACGCCTGGTCGGCGAGGATGATCAGCTCGGCGTCCAGGGCCGGGTCCTCGGCTCCGATCGCCTCGGCGCCGACCTGCGAGAAGTGGCGGTAGCGGCCCTTCTGCGGGCGCTCGTAGCGGTAGTACGAGCCGGAGTACCAGAGCTTGACCGGCAGGTTGCCCTGCTTGTGCAGGCTCGCCTCCAGGGCGGCGCGCAGCACGGAGGCGGTGCCCTCGGGGCGCAGGGCGAGCCTGTCGCCGCCCTTGGTCTCGAAGGCGTACATCTCCTTGGTGACGATGTCGGTCGATTCGCCGACACCGCGGGCGAAGAGGTTGACGTCCTCGAATCCGGGGGTCTCGATGTATCCGTAACCCGACGTGCGCAGCGGGCCGGAGATGGCCTCGCGGACCGCCAGGTACTTGGCGGAGTACGGCGGGATCAGGTCGTACGTGCCCTTGGGGGCCTTGAAGGTGCTCAACGTAATCTCGTCACATTCCTCGTCGTGGGGCGGCGGTGCCGTCTCCCAGGCCGGCGGCGACTTCCCGCAGGTACGGGTTGGTCGCGCGCTCGCGGCCGATGGTGGTCTGGGGACCGTGGCCGGACAGCACCACGGTCGAGTCGTCGAGCGGCAGGCACACGCGGGCCAGCGATTCGAGCATCTCGGCGTGGGAACCGCCGGGCAGGTCGGTGCGTCCGATGGAGCCGGCGAAGAGCAGATCACCGGAGAAGAAGACCGGCGGGATGTCCGCCAGCTCCGGCATCCGGAAGGTCACCGACCCCTTGGTATGGCCGGGCGCGTGCGCGACCGAGAACTCCAGACCGGCCAGTTCGAGGGTGCTGCCGTCGGTCAGCGTGCGAACGTCGTCCGGCTCGCCCACGGTCAGCTCGCCCATGAGCGGCATCCCGATGGAGCGGCCGAGGGCCTTCTCCGGGTCGCTCAGCATGTAGCGGTCCTCGGGGTGGATCCAGGCGGGCACGTCGTGCGCTCCGCAGACCGGGACCACCGAGGCCACATGGTCGATGTGGCCGTGGGTGAGGACGACCGCCACGGGCTTGAGCCGGTGCTTCCTCAGCGTCTCCTCGACTCCCTGGGCGGCCTGGTGGCCCGGGTCGATGATGACGCACTCCTCACCGGCGGCGGGGGCGACCAGGTAGCAGTTGGTGCCCCAGGCCCCGGCGGGGAATCCGGCAATCAGCACGTTCGTCCTCACGTCGGTCTCGGCTGGGCGGGTCAGCGGGAAATGCTGCAGATCAGAGCGTACCGGCGCCGCTCATCACACAGCGAACCCATATACGGTACGGCCTGACCCTGCCCGCACTTTGGTACCGGACACGCACAAGGAGACGACCCAGGTGGTCACGAGCGATCAGCGGCGGCGTCAGCTCGCCAGGGAGAAGTACGAGCGTCAGCAGAAGCGCCGCGCCGAGGCGCGGCAGAAGACCCGCCGCAAGACGGCGGTGATCAGCGCGGCCGCGGCGGTGGTGGTGGCGCTGCTGATCGGCCTGGCCGTGGGCGGCGTGTTCAGCAGCGAGGACTCCGGCGAGCCCAGCGCGGCGAACTCGCCGTCGGCCGAGCCCACGCCCAAGCAGTCCCCTTCGCCGGCGATGGCGATCGACGCCAAGGCGAAGTACACGTTCTCGCTGAAGACCAACCAGGGCGAGATCAAGATCGACATGGATGCCGCGAAGACGCCGCAGACGGTGAACTCGTTCAAGTCGCTCGCCGACAAGGGCTACTTCGACAACACCAAGTGCCACCGGCTGACCACCGAGGGCATCTTCGTCCTGCAGTGCGGCGACCCGCAGGGCAACGGAACCGGCGGCCCCGGCTACACCATCCCCGACGAGAACCTGGACGCGCTGGGCAAGCCCAACGAGCAGGGCCAGGTGATCTACCCGGCCGGCACCGTGGCCATGGCGAACACCGGCCAGCCCGGCTCGGGCGGCAGCCAGTTCTTCCTGGTCTACAAGGACAGCCCGCTCACGCCGACGTACACCCCGTTCGGGAAGCTCGACGCGGCGGGCCTGAAGATCGTCCAGGACGTCGCCAAGGAGGGCACCGTCGAGGGTGGCATCGCCCCGAAGAAGGGCGTCACCATCGAGAAGGCCACGGTCACCAAGAACTGACCGTCCCGGCGCCGCCGGGCCGGCCGCCGCACCCCGCGGGCGATATTCCGTCGTGCGGGATGCGGACAGCCGGCCCGGCGGTCGCCTATGTTTGCGTTGTGCAGGGCGGGCGCTGCCCGCCCCCTGGAACTGTGGACGATGCCGAGGGGTGATCCCCGTACGGGCATCAGGTGGAGGAGGCGCTGTGAGCAGCGACCCGTGGGGCCGCGTCGACGAGACGGGCACCGTGTACGTGCGAACCGCCGATGGCGAGAAGGTCGTCGGTTCGTGGCAGGCGGGCACCCCCGAGGAGGCCCTGGCCTACTTCGAGCGCAAGTACGAGGGCCTGGTGGTCGAGATCGGCCTCCTCGAACGGCGGGTGCGGACCACCGATCTGTCCGCGAAGGACGCGCAGACCGCGATCGACCACATCAGGCATCAGGTGGACGAGCACCACGCGGTGGGTGACCTCGACGCGCTCCGCACCCGGCTGGACAAGCTGGTCGCGAGCGTGGAGTCGCGCCGCGAGGAGCGCAAGGTCGCCAAGGCCAAGCAGACCGACGAGGCCCGCAAGGCCAAGGAGGACCTGGTCACCGAGGCCGAGCAGCTGGCCCAGAGCGACCAGTGGCGGTCGGCCGGCGAGCGGCTGCGCGCGCTGGTGGACACCTGGAAGGGCCTGCCCCGGCTGGACCGCAAGTCGGACGACGAACTGTGGCACCGGTTCTCGCACGCCCGGTCGGCCTTCTCCAAGCGCCGCAAGGCTCACTTCGCCGCGCTGGACGCGCAGCGCGAGGACGCCCGCAAGGTCAAGGAGCGGCTGGTCGCGGAGGCCGAGGCCCTGTCGAAGTCGACCGACTGGGGTACGACGGCGGCCCGCTACCGCGAGCTGATGGCGGACTGGAAGGCGGCCGGCCGGGCGCAGCGCGAGGCGGAGGACGACCTGTGGAACCGCTTCCGCGGCGCCCAGGACGTGTTCTTCGCGGCGCGCGGCGAGGTGTTCGCCGAGCGGGACGCCGAGCAGGTGGAGAACCTGAAGCTGAAGGAGGAGCTGGCCGACGAGGCCGAGAAGCTCGTCCCGGTGACGGACCTGAAGGCGGCCCGGGCCGCGTTCCGCTCCGTCAACGAGCGCTGGGAGGCCATCGGCCACGTCCCGCGGGACTCCCGCCCGAAGGTCGAGGGCCGGATGCACGCGGTGGAGCGCGCGATCCAGGAGGCCGAGGAGACCGAGTGGCGCCGTACGAACCCGGAGGCGCGGGCCCGCGCGGCCGGCCTGACGGGCCAGCTGCAGGCGGCCGTCGACAAGCTGCGCGAGCAGATCGACGCGGCGCGTGCGGCGGGCAACAACGCCAAGGCCGACAAGCTGGCGCGTGAGCTGGAGGGCCGCCAGGCCCTGCTCGACCAGGCCCTGAAGGGCCTGGAGGAGTTCGGCGGCTGATCCCCCGCCCCAGTCGGTTCCGGAGGCCCGGCAGTGCCCTGCGCACCGCCGGGCCTCCGTCGTCCCGGCCCACCGTCACCGGGGCCGGCCCGGTGGTCCCCCGCCGAGGCCGCAGGGCTCCGGTGCGGATCTCCGCTCTGCCGGACCGGGCCCTCGCGGCTGTCCGTCCGCGGTCAGGGGACGCGCTTGCCGTCCTCGAGCAGGCCGAGTGCGTGTTCCAGCACCTCGCAGGCGTGGATGTGGTTGCCGGACTCCTGGAGGAGTCCCGCCAGCCACCGGCAGACCTGGACGGCTTCCGGCCGGTAGAACCGGTGCACCTGGACGAACGCCTCCTCCAGCACGCTGATGGCCTCGGCGAGCTGACCGGTCTCCGCCAGCATGTCGGACAGTTCGAGCTGGACCGCCAGAAGATCACCCGCGCCCGCGGCCGACCGCTCGTTGAGGACCAGTCGCAGTACGGGCAGCGCGTCGCGGGTCCGGCCGGCCGCCCGCAGTCTCCGGGCCAGCGCCAGCCCTGCCCCGCCCATGGCCGACTGCAGGTCCTCGCGGCTCACCGGACCCGCCGGAGCCCCGCCGGGGGAACAGGCGCGGTTGCGCACGAGGTGCAGCCGCCCGACCCCGTTCTCCTCTGCCTTCCGGGGCAGCGGACGGTTCTTGGCCCGCAGCCGGGACTCCAGGCTGCGGAACAGGGTGTCCAGGTCGATCAGCTCGGGCCCCTCCTGGATGCCGTCCCGCAACACCGTGAGCAGCTCCCCGGTGAAAGCGGTGTGCCGCTCGCCGTCCGGAGCCAGCGCCACCCGGTCGCCGGGGGACGCGGTCAGCACGTAGGCACCCTGTACGGCGGCCTGGGCGGCGAGTCCGTCGGAGTCGTCGGCGGACAGCACGCGGGCGGCCCGTCCGCTGAAGCAGCAGTCCAGAATCACCACCTTGCGGGCCGCACGTGCGCTGCGCACGGCGGAGCGCAGATGCTGGTAGGCCACGGCGGTATAGCCGAGGTTCTGCCGGGAACCGTGCAGAGCCAGGTACAAGTCGGCAGAGTCGGAGTCCCGCATGCCGTGGCCGGCGAAGTACACCAGCAGGGTGTCGGTCGCTTCCTCTCCTGCCTGGTGGACGGGGTCGAGGAGGTCGGCGGGATGCTCGGGGTCGGTGACGACCGTGAGGTGCTGTCCGGGCAGCCCCCACACGGTAGCGTCGGCGAGTTCGGCGGCCAGGTCCTCCAGGTTCGCCGCGACCGGCGGCAGGGCGGGTAGGTGCCGGTAGCCGGCGCTGCCGATCAGCACGGCACGGGACGCCCCGGGGTCAGGAACTCCCGTCATCGTCCCCGCCGAGGGCGGCCACGATTCTGCCCAGCGTCTCGGGGTCCGTGGCCTCGGATCCGGTGAGCCGGATCTCGTACGGTCCGCAGCGCACGCTGACTTCGGGCGGCCGGCGCCGTGCGGCCTGCCACTGGAGGATGGTGAAGACCAGGGACGCCATGGACAGGCCGCTGCCGACGGCGAGTTGAACGAGGTCGAAGGCGCCCGTGCCCATGTGGCCGGGCGGCAGCGGCTGGTCTCCGGTGATCCGGCCGCGTATCCGGCTCCCGGTGCCCTCGTCCTCGGTCAGCCAGGCCAGGAGGGAGCGCAGGTCCTCCTCCGCTCCTTCCTCCGTCACCCGGGCTCCCCGGAGGCGTAACTCGACTTCAGGCATGCTTCTCGCTCCTCGCCGCACCGATGCGGTTGCTGATCTGCGCGAACAGTTCCACGGCCGCGGCGGATTCGCCGAGCCGGCTCAGGCATACGGCCTGCCAGTACTGGCAGGCCAGGGTGGTCGGGTGGGCCGCTCCCAGGTTCTCCCGGCAGTAGGGAAGCACTCCGTCGAGGATGTCGGCCGCCTCGCGGACGTCCCCTCGCAGCACCAGTGCGACGGCCTCCCGCTGGCGGGCCAGCGCGGAGGGCTCTGTCATGCGGCTGCGGACCAGCCGCCGGGTGACCGCCCCCAGCGGGACCGGTTCCACGGTCCTGGACAGGTCTCCGTGCGGGGGCCGCCATTCCGGGTCGGGGTCGGCCTGTCGCGGGACGAAGGGGGCCTCGGGCACCGTGCCGGGCTCGGCCGCCCAGGGCGAGAGCAGCCGGACGGCCTCTCCGGTATCCGCCGGCCGGTCGCGGGGCGCCAGGGCGCAGAGGCTGTCGACGACGTCGGCGAACCCCTCCGGCAGGCTCAGCCCCGTCTCCCTCAGCGAGGGCAGGCCACGCGCGATGCGGTACACGGTGGCGATCGGATGGTCGTCCTCCGCCTCCACCGGCCGACGCCCGGTGAGCATGAAGCGCAGGCAGACGCCGACCCCGTACAGGTCGGACGCCGGCGATGCCCGGCTCCCCTGGACGCGCTCGGGTGCGAGGTAGTCGGGAGTGCCGACGATTCCGCCGCCGGCGGTGTCGCTGGAGTCGTCCGCCAGCTTGGCCAGGCCGAAGTCGTACAGGACCACACCGCGCCGGGTGATCCGCACGTTCTGCGGTTTCACGTCCCGGTGGAGAACACCGCTGGCGTGCGCCGCGCCGAGTCCGGTGAGCATGTCGACGGCCACCCGGCAGGCCCGGTCCACCGACAGCGGGCCGTGCCCGGCGACGAGGTCGGCCAGGTCCTCTCCGTCGAGGAGCTCCATCACCAGGTAGGGGACGGAGTCGTCCATACCGGCGTCGTGCACGGCGACCACGCAGGGGTGGCTGATGCGTGCGAGCGCGATCGCCTCGTCCCGGAAGCGCTGGGCGGCCTTCTCGCCCAGCCCCTCCTGCCGGGTCAGGACCTTGACCGCGACCATCCGTTCCAGCCTGAGGTCCTCCGCGGCGAAGACCACCCCCATGCCGCCCCGGCCGATCACCCGTAGCGGCTCGTAGCGTCGGCCGAGCCCACGCGGGAACAGGTCGTTCGGCGCCACGCGCTCCCCCCGGAACGGACGGTCGGGGCCGGGTCAGGCCCTCGTCACGGTCTCCTCGCAGAAGTCACACGGTAGACGTCGTAGACGCCCTCCACACCCCGAACGGCCTTCAGGACGTGGCCCAGGTGCTTGGGGTCGCCCATCTCGAAGGTGAAGCGGGAGGTGGCGACGCGGTCGCGGGAGGTCTGGACGGCCGCGGACAGGATGTTGACGTGCTGGTCGGAGAGGACGCGGGTGACGTCCGACAGCAGGCGGGACCGGTCCAGCGCCTCGACCTGGATGGCGACCAGGAAGACGGAGGACTGGGTGGGCGCCCACTCGACCTCCAGGATGCGTTCCGGCTGCTGGGACAGGGAGTCCACGTTGACGCAGTCGGCACGGTGGACGGAGACGCCGCTGCCGCGGGTGACGAAGCCGATGATCGGGTCGCCGGGCACCGGGGTGCAGCAGCGGGCCAGCTTCACCCACACGTCCTCGACGCCCTTGACCATCACGCCCGGGTCGGTGCTGCCGCGCCGCTTGCCGCGGCTGCGCGACGGCGGGACGCTCTCCTCGATCTCCTCGCCCGCGGCCTCCTCGCCGCCCAGCGCCTGCACCAGCTTCTGGACCACGGCCTGTGCGGAGACGTGGCCCTCGCCGATGGCGGCGTAGAGGGAGGAGATGTCCGGATAGCGCATCTCGTGCGCGAGGGTGACCAGGGAGTCGCCCGTCAGGATCCGCTGGATCGGCAGGTTCTGCTTGCGCATGGCCCGCGCGATGGAGTCCTTGCCCTGCTCGATGGCCTCGTCCCGGCGTTCCTTGGAGAACCAGGCGCGGATCTTGTTGCGGGCGCGCGGGGACTTGACGAATCCCAGCCAGTCGCGGGACGGGCCCGCGCCCTCCGCCTTGGAGGTGAAGACCTCGACGAGGTCGCCGTTGTCCAGGGTGGATTCGAGCGGCACCAGGCGGCCGTTGACCCGGGCCCCTATGGTCCGGTACCCGACCTCGGTGTGCACGGCGAAGGCGAAGTCGACCGGGGTGGCGCCGGCGGGCAGCGCGATGACGTCGCCCTTGGGGGTGAAGACGAAGACCTCGTGGCGGGAGAGGTCGAAGCGCAGGGACTCCAGGAACTCGCCCGGGTCCTCGGTCTCCTTCTGCCAGTCCAGGAGCTGGCGCAGCCAGGCCATGTCGTTGACGGTGTCCTGGCCGGCGCTGCCCTTGGCGGCCTTGGGGACGTCCGTGCGGATCTTGGAGCTGCCGGCGACGGTCTCCTGCTTGTACTTCCAGTGCGCGGCGATGCCGTACTCGGCGCGGCGGTGCATGTCGAAGGTGCGGATCTGCAGCTCGACCGGCTTGCCGCTGGGCCCGATGACCGTCGTGTGGAGCGACTGGTACATGTTGAACTTGGGCATCGCGATGTAGTCCTTGAACCGGCCGGGGACCGGGTTCCATCGCGCGTGGACGGTGCCGAGCGCCGCGTAGCAGTCGCGGACGGTGTCCACCAGGACGCGGATGCCCACCAGGTCGTAGATCTCGGCGAAGTCGCGGCCCCGCACGATCATCTTCTGGTAGACGCTGTAGTAGTGCTTGGGGCGGCCGGTGACGGTGGCCTTGATCCGGGCGGCGCGCAGGTCGACCATCACCTCGTCGGTGACGACGGCCAGGTACTCGTCGCGCTTGGGCGCGCGCTCGGCGACGAGGCGGACGATCTCGTCGTACATCTTCGGGTAGAGGATCGCGAAGGCGAGGTCCTCCAGCTCCCACTTGATCGTGTTCATGCCGAGGCGGTGGGCCAGCGGCGCGTAGATCTCGAGGGTCTCGCGGGCCTTCTTCTCCTGCTTCTCCCGCTTGAGGTAGCGCATGGTGCGCATGTTGTGCAGGCGGTCGGCCAGCTTGATGACCAGGACCCGGGGGTCCTTCGCCATGGCCACGACCATCTTGCGGACGGTCTCGGCCTGCGCGGCCTCGCCGAACTTGACCTTGTCCAGCTTGGTGACGCCGTCGACGAGCAGGGCGACGGCGTCGCCGAAGTCCCGGCGGAGCTGTTCCAGCCCGTACTCGGTGTCCTCGACGGTGTCGTGCAGCAGCCCGGCCATCAGGGTGGCCGGGTCCATGCCGAGCTCGGCGAGGATGGTGGTCACCGCGAGCGGGTGGGTGATGTACGGGTCGCCGCTCTTGCGCTTCTGGCCGCGGTGCCAGCGCTCCGCGACCTGGTACGCCTGCTCGATCTGGCGGAGCGTGGCCGTCTCGATCTTGGGGTCGTTGCTGCGGACTATGCGGAGCAGGGGTTCCAGCACCGGGTTGTACGGGCTCGAACGCTGGACGCCGAGACGGGCCAGCCGGGCGCGCACACGGTTGGAGGACCCGGCGGGCTTCAGCGGCGCGGAGCGGGACGGCACGGCGGGCGGGGCCGGCTTGGGCTCGGCTGCGGCCGCCTGGGGCGGCTCGGCCTTCGGGTCGGGCTGCGCGGCGGAGATGGGCTGGACCTCGTCTGGCAAGAGCGCTCCTCTGGGGGTCCCCGCGGACGGAGTCCGGGGGAGGATCCGGGGCCCCGGTCAGGTCCGGACAACCCATGGTAGCGAGCCGCGCCGACAGCCGTTCCCTCCGGCCGCCATGCGGACCCCCGCCCTCCAGGCCCTCCGCCCGCGCGGAAAGGGGCCGGGAACGACGGAGCGGCGGCTTCCTCCGTTCGGGGGAAACCGCCGCTCCGGTCAGTCCGGTCCGGCCTGGGCCGTACGTGCTAGACCACGATCAGCGCGTCCAGCGGGGCACCGGCCAGGGCGCGCTCCAGGCGCACCCGGCCGGGCAGGAACGACAGCTCCATGAGCACCGCCACGCCCGCGACCTGTGCCCCGGCCCGCCGGATCAGCTCCAGAGAGGCTTCGGCGGTGCCGCCGGTGGCCAGTACGTCGTCGATCACGAGCACCCGGTCCTCGGCCGCGAGGGCCTCGGCGTGGATCTCGATCTCCGCCGTGCCGTACTCCAGCTCGTACGACTGGGCCAGCGTCGCCCCCGGCAGCTTCCCGGCCTTGCGGACCGGGACGAAGCCGATGCCCGAGTGGACCGCCACCGGCGCCGCGAGGATGAAGCCGCGGGCCTCCAGGCCGACGATCTTCGTCGCCCCGCAGGCCACCGCGAGCCCCGACAGGACCTCGGTCAGCGCCGTGAACGCCTCCGGGTCCGCGAGCAGCGGGGTGATGTCCTTGAACATCACGCCCGGCTTCGGGTAGTCCGGCACGTCCGTGATCCGGCTGAGCAGCAGCTCGCGCACCTCGTCCGCGACCGGTCCGGGGCGCCCGGTCACCGGCGGCGGCCCGTCGTACGGCCCTGCGTACGGCCCGCGGTCCGGCCCTGCGCGACCACCTCGGGGCCGTCGTCGCCGTCGGCCGGGTCGAGGTCCGCGGACTCGCCCTTCGCGGCGGCCGCGGCCCGCTTGGCGAGCACCCGCTTCTTCAGTGCCTTCATCGCCGGCTCGCGCTCGCGGAGGTCCACGACCAGCGGGGTCGCGATGAAGATCGAGGAGTACGCACCGGCCGCGAGGCCGACGAACAGCGACAGCGAGATGTCGTTCAGCATGCCCGCGCCCAGCACGCCGCCGCCGATGAACAGCAGGCCGGCGACCGGCAGCAGCGCCACCACGGTGGTGTTGATGGACCGGACGAGGGTGCCGTTGATGCTCTTGTTGGCCAGCTCGCCGTAGGTGAAGCGGCTCTGCTTGGTGATGTCCTTCGTCGACTCCTTGAGGCCGTCGAACACCACGACGGTGTCGTACAGCGAGTAGCCGAGGATGGTCAGCAGGCCGATGACCGTACCGGGGGTGACCTCGAAGCCGACCAGGGCGTAGATGCCGACGGTGATGGTGAGGTCGTGGATGAGCGCGATGAGCGCGGCCACGGCCATCCGCCATTCGAAGGCGATCGCCAGGTAGATCACCACGAGGACCATGAACACGCCGAGGCCGGTCCACGCCTTGTTGGCGATCTGCTCGCCCCAGCTGGGGCCGACCAGGTCGGCGTTGATGTCCTGCTCGGTGACCTTGAGCTCGGTCGCGAGCTGCTTCTTCACGCCGGCCGCGGCGTCCGTGTCCAGACCGGAGATCTGGATCCGGAGGCCGCCGGTGCCGAGCTTCTGGACGATGGCGTCGTGTCCGGACGCCGCCTCGGCCTCCTCGGTGGCCTTGGCCACGGACACGGTCGTCTTCGGGGTGGTGAAGACGGCACCGCCCTTGAACTCGATGCCCATGTTGAGGCCCTGCACGGCCAGGGCCACGATCGCCGTGATGGTGATCAGAACGGAAACGCCGTACCAGACGAATCGCTTGCCGACGAAGTCGTACCCGACCTCACCGCGGTACAGCTTGGCGCCGAGATCTCCGAGCTTCGACATCTCACGCCTCCTTAACGTCGACGGGGGCGGAGGTGGTGCGGCGGGACCGGCGCAGCGGCGGCTTGGCGCCGAGCCGCTTCGGGTCCAGTCCGGACCACGGGTGCCCGGAGGCGAAGAACTTCGTCCGCGCGAACAGCGTCATGATCGGCTTGGTGAAGAGGAACACCACGACCACGTCGAGCAGGGTGGTCAGACCCAGGGTGAAGGCGAAGCCCTGCACCTTGCCGACGGTGACGATGAACAGCACGGCCGCCGCGAGGAACGACACGAAGTCGGAGACCAGGATGGTGCGCCGGGCGCGCGGCCAGGCCCGCTCCACGGAGGACTGCAGCGAGCGGCCCTCGCGGATCTCGTCACGGATGCGCTCGAAGTACACGATGAACGAGTCGGCGGTGATACCGATCGCGACGATCGCACCACAGACTGCGGGGAGGTTCAGCGCGAAGCCGATGCCCTTCCCGAGCAGCGCCATGATCGAGTACGTGAGGATCGCGGAGACCAGCAGCGAGGCGACCGCGATCAGCGACAGCCCGCGGTAGTACACCAGCAGGTAGATCACGACGAGGGCGAGGCCGATGGCACCGGCGATGAGGCCGGCCTTCAGCTGCTCGCTGCCGAGCGCCGAGGTGACGGTGGTGACGCTGTCCTCCTGGAAGGACAGGGGCAGGGCGCCGTACGAGAGCATGTTGCCCAGGTCCTGCGCGGACTGCTGGGTGAAGCCGCCGGAGATCTCGGCGCTGCCGCCGGCCAGGGCCTGGCTCACCGACGGGTCGGAGACGACCTCGCCGTCGAGCACGATCGCGAACTGGTTCATCGGCGGGGCCTGGGCGGCCAGCTGACCGGTGATCTTCGCGAACTTGTCGGAGCCCTTGTTGTTGAACTTCATCGTGACGATCCAGGCACCGCGCTGCGAGTCCAGGATGCCCTTGGCCTCGGTCACGTCCTTGCCCTCGACACCGGCCGGGCCCAGGATCCACTTGCCCCAGCTGTCGCCGCGCTTGCCGCAGGCCAGGGTGGGGTCGGTCGGCTTGGCGTCCTTGCCGACGGTGGCCCGCTGGTCCTCCTTGGTGCAGTCCAGGGCGGCGAACTTGGCCTGCAGGGCCGCGACGCCCGCGTCGCCGCCCGCCGGGGCGGAGGGGTTCGGCGCCGGGGCGGAGCCGCTCGGCGTCGGGGCGGGGGAGCCGGTCGCCTTGTTGTCGTCTGCCTTCTTCGACTGGCCCGCCGACGGGGTCGGCGTGGGCGTGCCGGGGGCCTTGAGGCCCTCGGTCAGGGCACGGCCCTGCGAAGTGGCGCTGGACGACGGCGTGGCCGACGGGCTGGACTTGCCCTTGTTGTCACCGGCCTTCGGAGAAGCCGAGGCGCTGCCGGACGGGCTCGGGGAGCCGCTCGGGGTGCCGGAGGGGTTCGCCGTGGGCATCGGCTGCTGGGCCGTGCCCATGTCCTGGTAGGCCAGGACCGGGCGGAAGTACAGCTGGGCGGTGGTACCGACCTGCTCGCGGGCCTGCTTCTCGTTCGATCCCTTGGGGATGTTCACGATGATGTGGTCGCGGCCCTGCGTCTGGACCTCGGCCTCGGAGACGCCGAGACCGTTGACGCGGCGCTCGATGATCCCGACCGCCGTGTTCATGTTGGTCTCGTTGATCGCGTTCGGCTTGCCGGGCTCGCTCTTGGCCTTGAGCGTGATGCTCGTACCGCCGGCCAGGTCGATGCCCAGCCGGGGAGTCGTCTGCTTGGAGAGGAACATCCCCGCGGTGAGCGCCACCATCGCGATCAGGATGATCGCCAGGGCACGCCCCGGCCTCCCCTGAGCCCCCGTGGGCCGCCGGCCCTTCTTCGGTGCTGCCACCTTTGTCGTATCTCCCTGTCCAACCGTCCCGCGCTCGGTCAGCGCGCGGACGGCCACGAAATGTGTGGTGGGGACCCCTGCCCCCCGCCGAAACGGGTCTGGTCGGGGGACCGCCGCGGCCGCCGGTCGGACGGCGCGGGGTCCCCCGCCGGTGCGCTACTTCGTGCCGCCCTCGGCGTCGCCCTTGGGCTCGTCCTTCTTGCCCAGGTCGAGCTTCGGGGTCTCGTCGGCGTCCTTGTCCGCGTCCTTGGCCCCGGTCTTGTCCTCGGTGGAGTCGATCAGCGAGGAGGCGTCGTCCGGGACGACCGGCGTGTCGATGGTCAGATCATCGCTGGCACCGTGGACGATGCGGTTGTACTCGTCGTCCTCCAGGACGGCGCCGATGGCGTTCTTCGCGTAGATCGCGTGCACGCCGGGGGCCACCTCAAGGGTGACCGTGTCGTCACCGATCTCCTTGACCGTGGCGTACATGCCGCCGATGGTCCTGACACCGGTACCGGGGGTCAACTGGTCCCGCATCTGGCTGGCCGCCTGCTGCTTCTTCTTGGCAGAGCGGGTCATCAGGAACATCGCCCCGATGAGCACGATGAACGGGAGGAAGGTCACGAGGTTCACGAGACGAAGATCCTTCGCACGACCGCGCCGGAGGGCGGCCTTTTCTACGGGGGTGGGTATACCGACCTGCACGGTCGGCATCGGCGGAGTCTAGGCGAGTCCGCACCGATGGAACAACGCCCAGCATGGCACCGCAGTTCCAACCGGGGCGAACCTCCGCGCCGTCATGCCCCGAAGAGCCCCTGCTGTCCGGCCTGCGCCCCGGGGGGCACGAGTCCCAGATGGGCCCACGCGGCCGGGGTGGCGACCCGCCCCCTCGGCGTCCGGGCGAGCAGGCCCTCCCGGACCAGGAAGGGCTCGGCGACCTCCTCCACCGTCTCCCGCTCCTCCCCCACCGCGACCGCGAGGGTGGACAGGCCGACGGGACCGCCGCCGAACAGCTTCAGCAGCGCCTCCAGGACGGCCCGGTCCAGCCGGTCCAGGCCGCGCGCGTCCACCTCGTAGACCTGGAGCGCGGTGGCGGCCACCTCGCGCGTGATCACGCCGTCCACCTTGACCTGGGCGTAGTCCCGGACCCGGCGGAGCAGCCGGTTGGCGATGCGGGGGGTGCCGCGGGACCGGCCGGCGATCTCGGCGGCGCCGTCGGACTCGATCTCCACGTCGAGGAGGCGGGCCGAGCGGTGGATGACCCGCTGCAGCTCCTCGGGGGCGTAGAACTCCATGTGGCCGGTGAAGCCGAAGCGGTCCCGGAGCGGCGGGGGCAGCAGGCCCGCCCGGGTGGTGGCGCCGACCAGGGTGAAGGGCGGCAGCTCCAGCGGGATGGCGGTGGCACCGGGGCCCTTGCCGACGATCACGTCGACCCGGAAGTCCTCCATCGCCATGTACAGCATCTCCTCGGCGGGCCGGGACATGCGGTGGATCTCGTCGAGGAAGAGCACCTCGCCCTCCTGGAGGGAGGAGAGGATCGCGGCGAGGTCGCCGGCGTGCTGGATGGCCGGGCCCGAGGTGATCCGGATCGGGGCGCCCATCTCCGCGGCGATGATCATCGACAGCGTGGTCTTGCCGAGGCCGGGCGCGCCGGAGAGCAGTACGTGGTCGGCGGTGGCGCCGCGCTGCCGGGCGGCCCTCAGGACCAGGTCGAGCTGCTGCCGGACCTTCTCCTGGCCGACGAACTCGTCGAGGTCCTTCGGCCGCAGGGCCGCCTCGACGGCGCTGTCGTCGCGGTCGGCGTCCGCGCCGACCAGGCGCGCACCCGTCGCGTCGGTGGTCTCGTCGTCCCAGTTCACGATGTGCCTTCTCGGTGCCTTCTCGGTGTGTGCGGTTGCGTCCCGGCCGGTGACCGGACCGTGTCTAGCGGGCCCGGTTCAGGGTCTGGAGGGCGGCCCTCAGGAGCTGCGGCACCGGCGCCGAGCCGGTCTCCGCGATGGCCGCCTCGGCCTGCGGGGACACGGCGGTGACGGCGTCCTCCGCCTCGCGGGCGGCGTAGCCGAGCCCGATGAGGGCGGCGGAGAGCTGCTCGGTCCAGGGGGCCGGGCCGGAGGCGGCCCGCTGGGCGCCGACCAGGCCGCCGGTGACCGACGGGGCGCCCAGCTTGTCCTTGAGCTCCAGCAGCAGCTTCTGCGCGCCCCTCTTGCCGATGCCCGGCACCGCCGTCAGCGCCTTCTCGTCGCCGGTGGCGAAGGCGGTCCGCAGCGCGTCGGGGCTGTGCACGCCGAGCATGGCCTGGGCGAGCCGCGGCCCGACCCCGCTCGCGGTCTGCAGCAGCTCAAAAACCTGCCGCTCGTCGTCCTCGGCGAAGCCGTAGAGGGTGAGCGAGTCCTCGCGGACCACCAGGGAGGTGGCCAGCCTGGCCTCCTCGCCGGCCCGCAGGCCGGCCAGGGTGGCGGGGGTGCAGTGGACGAGCATGCCGACGCCCCCCACCTCGATCACGGCGCTGGTGGGGGCGAGCGCGGCGACCGGGCCGCTGACGAAGGCGATCATGTGCTTCGGCCTTTCGAGGCGTGCAGGGCTACGGCCTGCTGCAGGCGGTTCTGGGCGGGGGCCCGCCAGATGTGGCAGATGGCGAGGGCGAGCGCGTCGGCGGCATCGGCCGGCTTCGGCGGGGCGTCCAGCCGCAGCAGCCGGGTCACCATGGCCCCGACCTGCGCCTTGTCGGCCCGGCCGCTGCCGGTGACGGCGGCCTTCACCTCGCTGGGGGTGTGCAGCGCGACCGGTATGCCGCGGCGCGCGGCGCACAGCATGGCGACGGCACTGGCCTGCGCGGTCCCCATCACGGTCCGTACGTTGTGCTGGCTGAACACCCGCTCCACGGCGACCAGATCGGGCCGGAACTCCTCCAGCCACTGCTCGATGCCTCGCTCGATCCCCACCAGCCGGATCCCGGTGTCCGCGTCGGCGGGGGTCCGTACGACGCCCACGCCGAGCATCTTCAGGGGACGCCCCGCGACTCCCTCGACCACACCGACACCGCACCGGGTCAGACCGGGGTCCACCCCCAGAACGCGCACACCGACCTCACTTCGCTCACCAGTTCCCGCACGTTTGAGCAGGCTATCCGGTAGGTCTGACAACGCAGCGGGCCGACGGGGGCGTGTCCCCGTCGGCCCGCTGCGCGGAAGGCCGCGGATCAGGCGTCGACCTTCTCCATGACCTCGTCGCTGACGTCGAAGTTCGCGAAGACGTTCTGCACGTCGTCGCTGTCCTCCAGCGCGTCGATCAGCTTGAACATCTTGCGCGCGCCCTCTTCGTCGAGCTCGACCTGCATGGTCGGGACGAAGCTGGACTCGGCCGAGTCGTAGTCGATGCCGGCCGCCTGGAGCGCGGTACGGACCGCGATCAGGTCGGTGGCCTCGCTGATGACCTCGAACTGCTCACCGAGGTCGTTGACCTCCTCGGCGCCCGCGTCGAGCACGTGCTCCAGGACGTCGTCCTCGGACAGCTCGCCCTTGGGCAGCACGACGACGCCCTTGCGGTTGAACAGGTACGAGACCGAGCCCGGGTCGGCCATCGAGCCGCCGTTGCGGGTCATGGCCACGCGCACGTCGGACGCGGCGCGGTTGCGGTTGTCGGTGAGACACTCGATGAGCACCGCGACGCCGTTCGGACCGTAGCCCTCGTACATGATCGTCGCGTAGTCCACGCCGCCGGCCTCGAGGCCGCCGCCGCGCTTGACCGCGGAGTCGATGTTCTTGTTCGGGACCGAGCTCTTCTTGGCCTTCTGGATGGCGTCGAAGAGGGTCGGGTTACCGTCCGGGTCGGCGCCACCCGTACGGGCCGCGACCTCGATGTTCTTGATCAGCTTCGCGAAGAGCTTGCCGCGCTTGGCGTCGATCACGGCCTTCTTGTGCTTCGTCGTAGCCCATTTAGAGTGGCCGGACATCTGCCTGTCTCCTTCGCGTAACCAACAGTGTTTCGCCTCGATCCTACCGGGACGCGGTCAGGCGCTTGCGCGCACCATGTCCACGAAATACGCGTGCACGCGCTCGTCTCCGGTGAGTTCGGGGTGGAACGAGGTCGCCAGGACGTTCCCCTGGCGGACGGCGACCGTGTGGCCGTCGTACTCGGCGAGGACCTCGGCGGAGGCGCCGACCGACTCGACCCAGGGGGCACGGATGAACACGCCCTCGACCGGGCCGCCCTCGATGCCGGCGAACTCGATCCGGGCCTCGAAGGACTCGTTCTGTCGCCCGAAGGCGTTACGGCGCACGATCATGTCGATGCCGCCGAGCGTCTCCTGGTCCTCACGGCCGTCCAGGATCTTGTCGGCGAGCATGATCATGCCGGCGCAGGTGCCGTAGACCGGCATGCCGGCCCGGACCCGCTCGCGGAGCGGCTCCAGCATCCCGAACAGGACCGCGAGCTTCGACATGGTCGTGGACTCGCCGCCCGGGATCACCAGGGCGTCGACCTCGGCAAGCTCCTCGGGGCGCCGGACCGGCCTGGCCACGGCGTCCGCCGCGGCCAGGGCGATCAGGTGCTCCCGTACGTCGCCCTGCAGGGCCAGGACGCCTATCACGGGGGGATTGCTCATCGGGGTTACTGCCTTACCAGCCGCGGTTGGCGTAGCGCTCGGCCTCGGGCAGGGTGTCGCAGTTGATGCCGACCATGGCCTCGCCCAGGTTGCGGGAGGCGTCCGCGATGACCTTCGGGTCGTCGTAGAAGGTGGTGGCCTTCACGATGGCGGCGGCACGCTTGGCCGGGTCGCCGGACTTGAAGATGCCGGAGCCGACGAAGACGCCCTCGGCACCGAGCTGACGCATCAGCGCGGCATCGGCCGGGGTGGCGACACCACCGGCGGAGAACAGCACGACCGGGAGCTTGCCGAGCTCGGCAACTTCCTTGACCAGCTCGTACGGGGCGCGCAGGTCCTTGGCGGCGGCGAACAGCTCGTTGTTGTCGAAGCCGCGCAGCTTGGCGATCTCGTTCTTGATCTGGCGCAGGTGACGGACGGCCTCGACGACGTTGCCGGTGCCGGCCTCGCCCTTCGAGCGGATCATGGCCGCGCCCTCGGCGATGCGGCGCAGGGCCTCGCCCAGGTTGGTGGCGCCACACACGAACGGGGTGGTGAAGGCCCACTTGTCGGAGTGGTTGATCTCGTCGGCCGGGGTCAGGACCTCGGACTCGTCGATGTAGTCGACGCCCAGCGACTGCAGGACCTGCGCCTCGACGAAGTGGCCGATGCGGGACTTCGCCATGACCGGGATGGAGACCGCGCCGATGATCTCCTCGATCATGTTCGGGTCGGACATCCGCGCGACGCCGCCGTCCTTGCGGATGTCGGCGGGCACCCGCTCCAGGGCCATGACGGCCACGGCACCGGCGTCCTCGGCGATCTTCGCCTGCTCGGCGTTGACCACGTCCATGATCACACCGCCCTTGAGCTGCTCGGCCATGCCGCGCTTCACGCGCGCCGTGCCGGTCTCAGGGGTCTGCGGGGTGGGGGAAAGCGTGCTCACGGGGTGACCTCACTCGAAAGGTACGGATCTACTCGGCCGAGCAAACCGCCCGGGACCAGTCCACTGCAAGGGCCAATAAGGAGCCGGTGGCTCCTCCCGACTTGGCCATCCGGTACAAAACCCCGGCCGGGCGATGCGCTAGGGCGGGCGTGGGGTGGCCTCGGGGAGGCCGGTGGGGCCGCTTGTCGGGGCCGGTCAGACGGGTGGTCGGGGCCGGTGGGCCGACCTGTCAGGGCCGGTGGGCCGATCCGTCAGGACCGGTGGGCCGGCTCTGACGGAGCCGGTCCGCCGACCACCCGATCAGGGCCGGTCCGCCAGCAGGGCGGGCGGCTCGTCGTCCATCTCGAACGCCAGCGGAAACGGCGCGTGCCCTGCCAGTCTGAACCAACGGACCTTCCGATGGGTACGCAGCGCGCGGGCGGCACGCACCGCGTCGTTGTGGAACCGCCGCGCCATCGGCACCCGCCGCACCGCCGCCCCCAGCTCCTCGGCCGCCTGCTCGCCCCCGGGCGCCTCCCGCAACGCCTCCACCTGCGAGGCGTCCCCGAACACGGCCCGCAGGGCCTGGCTCAGCTCGCTCTCGGCAACCTCCCGCTGCTCCTCCTCGGCCTGCCGCGCCGCGTGCGCGGCCTCGTACAGCACCAGGGAGGAGGCAGGGTCCATGGCCCCGGAGGTGGCCACCTCCACCGCCACGGACGCACGCCGCACGAGCTGGGCGTCCAGCGCGGCCCGCGCCGCGTCCATCCGCACGTGCAGCCGGTCCAACCGCCCGGCGGTCCAACTGAGGTACACGCCGACGACAGCCAGCCCGACGACGATCCACACAACCGTTTCGATCACGCCGAGCGACTCTAGCGGGTCATGCGGAACGCACCTCCCCGCGGCCCGCTCCACCCCCCGAGCCCCACCGGGGCGGGACGGGGGCTGCCCACCCGCCCCCCGGCACCGTGCGGACGGGCCGGACGACGCGGGGAGGCGGGTCGGGGCAGCAACGGGACTCCGCCCGGGCGGAATGAGCCGACAGACGGGGCCGGGGCAGCAACCGGACTCTTGTCGAGTGGGACCGGTCGGCGGGTGGGGGTGTGGGTGGGGGTGTGCCGGGGCGTTGCCTGGACGGAATCGCAGGGGTGCCCGGGGGCTGCCCGTCAGTCCCAGTGTCATTCCGGGTCCGTCAGCCCTGTCAAGGGCGCTCCTTCGTCGCGTCGCCCGGAGGGCGATGGCCCGTTGGGCCACCCTTGACAGACCTGACGGCCCCGGAACGACAAGGACTGTCGGGCGGCCCCCGGGGGAACGGCATGGAGGGACCCAAGGCCACACCTGCTCTGGCGTTGGCGGGCACGGGCAGCGGCTGTCGCTCGGCCAGCCGCCCTCCGGGCGGAAGCAAGAGTGCGGTTGAGGGGATGACTGCACACCAGCGCGTCCAGGGCGCCCCAGATCGCTACGTGCTCCTGCCGGAAGGCGAATTGGGCCTGCCGGTGGCCGTACATAAGCCGCCATCGATCGCTACGCGGTCCGGGCCGTCTCGGCGGCCGACGAGCCTGTGGGGTTGGTGCCTGCGGAGGGCGGCAGACGCCCACGATCGCTACGTGGTTCGGGCCGGTCTCGGCGGCCGGCAGGCCGATGGGGCTGGTGCATGTCAGATGGCAGACGGCGGATCAGGCGACCGCGACTCGCTTCGGTTTGTCGGCGGATGCGGCGCTCCGGGGGCTGGGGAGATGACGCAGGTGATCGCTGTGTGCTGATGCCGGGATGGCGGCAGACAAGCCGACCCGAGGCGGGGCTTCTGAGACCCGATGTGGGAGGCACGCACGCAGTGCGTGAGACCGGGCAGCCACTTGACCGCTCGTGGTGACGAACAGGCCGTCGTTTCATGCAGTCTGCCGCCTCCGGCGGCGGCTGGCCGGTGCCGGGTGGCCGGTGGATCAGGCGGCCGGCGTTCGCGGTCCGGCGGGAGCGCGTAGCGATCGATGGCGGGTCACCCCCGCCCGTCTGATCGTCTCCACGGACGGCCTGTCGGCCGCCATGCTCTGAATGCACACGTAGCGATCGATGGCGGCTTGTGTCCGGCCCCTGACGGGCCGGATCCGCTGAGAAACAGGAGCACGTAGCGATCTGGCGCGCCCTGGGCGTCGTTTTCGTGCAGTCATCCCGTCGACTGCGATTTGGCGTCCCGCCCGGAGGGCGGCTGGCCGAGCGGAGCTGCTGCTCGTGCCCGCCAACGCCAGAGTCGATGGGTCCTCGGTCCCCCATGCCGTTCCCCCGGGGGCCGCCCGACAGTCCTTGTCGTTCCGTGACGGTCGTCGGGGTCAAGGGTGGCCCAAAGGGCCATCG
>NZ_JBFBGR010000048.1:0-51558 GCF_040684755.1 Streptomyces sp. NPDC089799
GAGGGGAGGCGGGTGGTCGTCCGCTCGTCGGGCTGCCGACGGCGCGGGTGGGCCGCCCCCCCCCCCCCCCCCCCCCCCCCCCCGCCGCGGGTGCCGCCTAGGCCGAGGGCTCGGCCGGGGCCTTCGGCGCCTCCGGGAGGGCCGCGTCGCCCGGCGCCTGGTCCGGCCCGTTCTCCGGGTGGTGGCAGGCCACCTGGTGACCGGTCTTCAGCGCCAGCAGCGGCGGCTCCTGCGTCTTGCAGATCTGCGTCGCCTTCCAGCACCGCGTGTGGAAGCGGCAGCCGCTGGGCGGGGCGATCGGCGAGGGGACGTCGCCCTTCAGCAGGATCCGGCCGGTCTTCGCACCGCGCCGGCGCGGGTCCGGTACCGGCACCGCCGACAGCAGGGCGTTGGTGTACGGGTGCATCGGGGACTCGTAGAGCGAGTTGCGGTCCGCCAGCTCCACGATCTTGCCCAGGTACATCACCGCGATGCGGTCCGAGACGTGCCGGATGACCGAGAGGTCATGGGCGATGATCACGTAGGTGAGGCCCAGCTCCTCCTGGAGGTCGTCCAGCAGGTTGACCACCTGCGCCTGGATCGACACGTCCAGCGCGGACACCGGCTCGTCGGCGACGACCAGCTTCGGCTTGAGCGCGAGCGCGCGGGCGATGCCGATGCGCTGGCGCTGGCCGCCGGAGAACTCGTGCGGGTAGCGGTTGTAGTGCTCCGGGTTCAGGCCCACCAGTGACAGCAGCCGCTGGACCTCCGCCTTGATCCCGCCCTCCGGGGTGACCCCCTGGAGCTTGAAGGGGGCGGAGACGATCGCACCGACCGTGTGCCGCGGGTTCAGCGAGCCGTACGGGTCCTGGAAGATCATCTGCACGTCGCGGCGGAGCGGGCGCATGCCCGAGACGCCGAGGTGCGTGATGTCCTTGCCCTCGAACTCGATCTTTCCGCTCGTGGGCTCCAGCAGCCGGGTGATCAGCCGGCCCATCGTCGACTTGCCGCAGCCGGACTCGCCGACCACGCCGAGGGTCTCACCGCGGCGCACGTCGAAGTCGATGCCGTCGACGGCCTTGACGGCGCCCACCTGGCGGCGCAGCAGCCCCTTGTTGATGGGGAAGTGCTTGACCAGGCCGGTCACCCTGAGCAGGGGCTCCGGGGAGGCCGCGGACTGCGCGGGAAGCGTCACGGCGGCCGTCTTCCCGTCGCCGGCGCCCGTCTTGCCGTCCTCGGCGCCCGTCTTCTTGATGTCGGTCACAGCTTCGGCGCAATCTCTTCGGTCCAGATCCGGGTCCGCTCCTCCTGCGACATGTGGCAGGCGGACCAGTGCCGCTCGCCGTCCGGGCTCACCAGCTCCGGACGCACCGTCCGGGTCAGGTTGTCCTTGGGCACGTCGGCGTACGGGCAGCGCGGGTTGAAGGCGCAGCCGCTCGGGATGTTGATCAGGCTGGGCGGGGAGCCCTTCACCGGGATCAGCCGCTCGGTCTGGTCGCGGTCGATGCGCGGCATCGAGCCGAGCAGGCCCCAGGTGTAGGGGTGCCGGGGCTCGTGGAACACCTTCTCGGCCGAGCCGCGCTCCACGCACCGGCCGCCGTACATCACCAGGATGTCGTCGGCCATCTCGGCGACCACGCCGAGATCGTGGGTGATCATGATGACGGCGGAGCCGAACTCCTTCTGCAGGTCCCGGATGAGGTCCAGGATCTGCGCCTGGACGGTGACGTCCAGGGCGGTGGTCGGCTCGTCGGCGATGAGCAGCTCCGGGTTGTTGACCAGGGCCATCGCGATCATCGCGCGCTGGCGCATGCCGCCGGAGAACTCGTGCGGGTAGGCGTCGACGCGCTTGCCCGGCTCGGGGATGCCGACCCGGTCGAGCATCTCGACCGCCCGCTTCTTCGCCGTCTTCTTGTCGACGGCGTGGTGTGTCCGGTACGCCTCGACGATCTGGTGGCCGACCGTGTAGTAGGGGTGCATGGCGCTCAGCGGGTCCTGGAAGACCATCGCCATCTTGCGGCCGCGCAGCCGGCGGACCTCGTCGTCGTCGGCGCGGAGCAGCTCCTCGCCGTCGAGCCAGACCTCGCCGCCGATGACGGGGCGGCTGCGCGCGTTGCCGGTGCGGTGCAGGCCCATGACGGCCAGCGAGGTCACCGACTTGCCGGAGCCGGACTCGCCGACGATGCCGAGGGTCTTCCCGCGCTCCAGGTCGAAGGAGAGCCCGTCGACGGACTTGACCAGGCCGTCGTCGGTCGGGAAGTGGACCTTGAGGTCACGGACGGAGAGGAACGCGTCCGTGCGGGGTCCCGCCTGCTCGGGGACCAGGGGGGTGGTGCGGTTCTCGGTCACGTCAGCCTCACGCGCGGGTCGATGACGGCGTACAGCATGTCCACGATCAGGTTCGCCATCACGACGAAGAGCGCCGCGAGCAGGGTGACACCCATGATCACCGGGAGGTCGCCGTCCCTGATCGCGCCGACCGCCGCCGTGCCCAGGCCCTGGAAGTTGAAGGTGGTCTCGGTGAGGACGGCGCCGCCGAGGAGTCCGCCGAAGTCCAGGCCGAACATGGTGACCAGCGGGGTGAGGGTGGAGCGCAGGGCGTGCTTGCGGATGACCACCCGCTCGGTGAGCCCCTTCGCGCGGGCGGTACGGATGTAGTCCTCGCCGAGCACCTCCAGCATGGTGGCGCGGGTGATGCGGGCGTAGGTGGCGGCGAAGAGGAAGGCCAGGGTGATCCAGGGGAGGATCATGCTGTTGAGCCAGGCCGCCGGGTCCTCGGTGATCGGCCGGTAGTTGGAGACGTCCAGCCAGCCCAGGCCGTAGACGAGGATCGCCGGGGCGAGCATGCCGGTGAAGAAGATCGGCAGCGAGACGCCGGCGAGGGCGCCGACCATCACTGTCCGGTCGATGGCTGTCCTGCGTTTGAGTGCCGAGATGACGCCGGTCAGCACACCCGCGAGGACCCAGATCACGGCCGCGCCCAGGGCGAGCGAGACGGTGACGGGGATACGGTCGAGCATCATGTCCCACACCGGCGTCTCGCTCTTGAACGAGTAGCCGAAGCAGGGGGCCGGGCAGTGCGTCGTGTCGACGCCGTTGTCGTAGTCGCGGCCCGCGACGATGCCCTTCACGAAGAGCAAGTACTGCTCGGAAATGGGCTTGTCGAAGCCCATCTTCACGCGGATGCCCGCCAGGGCGGTCTCATTGGTCTCGCGGCCGGCGTACATCAGCGCGGGATCGGACCCGGTGATCTTCGGCACCGCGAAGAAGATGCCGAAGGTGACCACGGAGACCACCAGCAGCGTGGCGACGACGTTGAAGAGTCGCCGGATGAGGTAGACGAGCACTGCAGTCGGCCGCCAGGGCCGGCGGCCGCCGCCCCTTGTGGGGACGGCAGCCGCCGCCTGCGGCCTTCACCTGCCCTTCGGACTAGCGCATGTGCGGTGAAGGCACGTGCCTGACAGTTACTTGACGACGCCCACCGTGGCGAGGTCGATCTTTCCGTACGACTCGTTGAAGAAGACGTTCGTCAGACGCGGGTTGTGGTAGACGAAGGCCTTGTCGAAGTTGATGGGCAGGTACAGGGCCTTCTCCATCACCTTCTTGTTGATGTCCGTGTAGAACGGCGCGGCCTCTTCGGGGGTCTTGGCGGCAGCGGCGTCGTCGAACAGCTTGTTGATCTCCGGGTCGTTGATCTCGGTGTAGTTGTTGTTGCCGTTCGGCAGGATGAAGGAGCCGTCGACCAGCGGCTGCAGGAAGCCCGCGCCGGAGTTGTAGTCGGCGCCCCAGCCCATGACGATGATTCCGTAGCCCTTCTTGGCCACGTTCTCGGGCGAGCCGATCGTGGAGGAGGAGAGCTTGCCGTCGTACTGGTCGATCTTGGCCTTGATGCCGACCTTGTCGAGCGCGGCCTGCAGGGACTCGGCGGTCTTGACCTCGGCGGCACGGTTGTTGCGGACCGCGATGGTGGTCTCGAAGCCGTCCGGCTTGCCGCACGCCTTCAGGGCCTCCTTGGCCTTGTCGGCCTGCGGCTGGCCCTTGGTCAGACCCCACGGGTCGTAGGACTTGTCGGAGCCGGGGATGCCGGGCGGCAGCATGTTGGCGCCGAGGTCACCGGAGGTCGGGCCGCCGCGGGCGGTCTGCAGGGACTTCGGGTCGGCCGCGTAGATGACGGCCTTGCGGCACTCGATGTTGTCGAACGGCGCGACCTTCTGCGCGAAGGCCATGTAGCGGATGTAGCCCGTGAACGGGTTGTCCGCGTGCTCCTTGAGCTTCGCGTCCTTGAGGACCTTGTTCTTGGCCGCGGTGAGCAGGCCGGTGCCGTCGACCGCGAGGTCGATGTCGCCGTTGAGCAGGCGCTGGTCCATGTCCTCGGCGTTGGTGGTCACCGTGAAGGAGACCTTGTCCGGCAGACCCTTGCGGATCGGGTCGGTCTTCGGGTCCCAGTGCTCGTTGCGCACGAAGGTCGCGCCCTTGCCGGCGGTGAAGCTCTCGACCTTGTACGGGCCCGTGGAGACCGGCTGGTTGGTGTACTTGGCGCCGGTGTCCTTGGCCGCCGGGACCGGCGAGGAGCCCGGCATGGCCAGCAGGTAGCTGAAGTCCGAGTTGGCGGCCGCCAGGTTGAAGACGATGGTCTTGTCGTCCGGCGTCTGGACCGACTTCAGACCCATCTTCGCCGGGTCGGCGTCCTTGTACGGGCCGGGGTACTTCTGGCCCTGGTCGAGGACGTCGATCAGGTACGTCGGGCCGCCGGACAGCACGTCCTGCGCGAAGACGCGCTCGATGCCGTACTTGATGTCCTTCGAGGTGATCGGCGAGCCGTCCTCGAACTTCACGCCGTCCTTGAGCTTCAGCGTGTAGGTCTTGCCGTCGTTGCTGATCTCGGGCAGCGACTGCGCGAGGTCCGGGACCAGCTTGGTGCCGTCCTTGCCGGGCTTGGCGTCGTACGCGAGCAGCTGGCGCACGAAGAGGCGCTGCATGTTCCACACGAAGCCGTAGTAGGCACGCGCCGGGTCGAGGTAGTCGACGTCCTGCGGCGACCAGAGCTTGAGCTCGCCGCCCTTCTTGTCGGACGCGTTCACGACACCCTTGGTCGCGGCGTCGAAGGCGGCACCGGAAGCGCCGGCCTTGCCGTCCTTGGCGTCATCGCCGTCGCCACCGCACGCGGCGGTCAGCGACAGAGCGGCGATCACTGCGGTGATCGCGAGTGCCTGCTTTCTGCGGATCACGATGGGTCCAACCTCCATGAGTGGGTGAATCGTTGAAGCGGTTCAGCTGCCCTTGGGGTCGAGTGCGTCACGCAGCCCGTCCCCGAAGAGGTTGAACGCCAGGACGGTGATGAAGATCGCGAGACCGGGGACGACCATGAACATGGGGGCGTCCTGGTAGATGGGGACGGCGTCGGAGAGCATCTTTCCCCAGGAGGCGGTGGGCGGCTTGACGCCGGCGCCGAGGAAGCTGAGGGCCGCCTCCGTCAGGATGTTGGTCGGGATGATCAGCGTGGTGTACACGAGGATCGGCGCGACCAGGTTGGGCAGCAGCTCCTTGATCAGGATGTAGCCGCGTCCGGCGCCGAGGCTGCGGGCCGCCTCGACGTACTCGCGTTCGCGCATCGAGATGGTCTGGCCGCGGACGATGCGTCCGATGTACGGCCAGCCGAAGAAGCCGATGACGATGACCAGGACGCCCATCCGGACGCCGGTGCCCTCGAAGCCCCAGACGGAGTTGGGGACCACGGAGACCAGGGCGATGGTGAACAGCAGCTGCGGGAAGGCCAGCAGCAGGTCCATCACCCGGCTGATCAGTGCGTCGACCCAGCCGCCGAGGAAGCCCGCGAGGGCGCCCAGCAGGCTGCCGATGATCACCGAGACGAAGGCGGCCAGGAAGGCCACGGTCAGGGAGATGCGCGCGCCGAAGACGATCCGGCTGAAGATGTCGCGGCCGTTGGTCGGTTCCACGCCCAGCAGGTAGTCCGAGCTCATGCCACCGAAGGAGCCGATGGGGGTGCCGAACTCGGGGTCGATCATCTCCTCGTGGAACTCGTTGGGCGGGTGGCCCAGCAGGCTCACGATCTGCGGCGCGAAGACCGCCACCAGGACCAGGAAGATCACGACGATGCCGCCGGTCAGTGCGACCTTGTCGCGCTTGAGCCGCATCCAGGCGATCCGGCCCGGTGAGCGGCCTTCGATGGCCTTGGCTGGGACGTCGGCTACGGCAACGGCCGCGGGTGCTTGTTCCGCGTTCGTGTCATGCAGTGGTGCCGTCATCGTGGTGGGGACCCCTCTCGGCCGACGGGTGAGCCGGCCCATGCCCGCCGCTGTGGCGGCGTTGGTGCGGAGTGGCGCTGTGAGTGCGAGTACAGGGAAGTGCGGGTACTGCGAAGTGCGGTGCTGCGCGGTGCGGGTACGGCGAAGTGCGGGTACTGCGAGGTGCGAAGTGCGAGGTGCAGGTGCTGCCGGTGCGGGTGCCGCGTGGTGCAGGTGCCGGTGCCGCGAGGTGCAGGTGCAAGTACGGGTGCAGGTGCAGGTGCTTCGGGTGGTGCTGCGCGTGCCGCGTGCGAACCGCGCGCCGAACCCTCGGTCGGGAGGACTGATCGGCTCTTGGTGGGGGAGTCTTCATCGGGCCGTCGACCAGCCGCCAGACCCGCAGATGAATGGATGCGCAACCGTGATGTGAGGGTCGGGTTCCCGTTATCCGGACTGTGGTGTCAGCTCAGCGGAGCAACACCGTCCGTTCGGTACGGAAGTGGACATCGTGCCCAACTGTCGCCAGCTGTGCGTTATTTGGGCCCTAGGACCGTCCAAATCCGGACAACACAAAGGCCGCACAGAACGATGTGTTCCGTGCGGCCCGATGGTCGCGCGTGCGGTCCTCCCCCAGGGGGGCCGCGGGGAATCTCAGTAGCCGGACGCCTGCGCCTCGCGGTCGTAGAAGGGCCGCGCCTGGGCCCTGAGCCACATCGCGACCGGGTCGTGCTCGTCGCCGAGCGCCACCGTGCAGACCGGTACGCCCTCGGGGACGGCGGTCACCGACTGGCGCATCATCTCGCGCACCGACTCCAGCGCGGCGGGGGAGGCGTCGTACAGGTCGAGCCCGACGGCGAGGTACGGCTGGCCGAGCGCCGGCTGCACCCAGGCGCGGCGGAGCGCGCGGACCACGGGGGTGCGGTGCGCGTGCTGGGTCAGCAGCCCGTAGAACTGCGGGAGCTCCAGCGCGGGTTCCGACAGCCGCAGCGGCCCGGCCGGCATCCGGTCCAGGCCGGTGGCCACCCGGCGCAGGTCGGCCCAGGGGATGCCCAGGCCGCCGCCCGGATCGTGCGGGTTGATCCACAGGCCCCAGCGGTCGGGGTAGAGGGCGCGGGCGATGTCCCGGCCGGTGACCACCTCGTACGCGCGGTTCCAGCCACTCGCGGCGAGCTCCTGCGGGGAGGTCACGCAGGGCGCGTAGCCGAGCCCGTCGACCTCCATGCCGCCGTACTGGGCGTCCGGGGAACCGGGCTGCCCCTGCCAGAGCAGCATCCACAGCCGGCCCTCGCCGAGCGCGTGCAGCAGTGACTCGTAGCTGTCATAACGCCCGGGGGCCACCTGGCGCAGCATGTGCTCGACCCGCCCGGCCGCGGCCGTGCCTGACGCACTCACCCGGTACCCCTCTTCGTCTCTTGTCCGCCCGTCAGCCCGGAAACCGCCACCAGCTTACGGGTGCCTAGGGCAGATAGAACGGGCGCACGCGCTCGCGGATGTGCTCGGCCACCGGATCGTCGGTGACGTCGAGCAGGATCAGGTGGACCGGCCAGGGGGGCTGGACCCGGTTCAGGGCGCGCGCCAGCGCGTCGAGGGGGGCATCGAGAGGGGCGCCGAGGGTGGCGTCCCGCTCCTCGGGCCGTTGTCCCAGCAGGCGGACACCGACCCAGAGCTCGGGGTCCCCGCCCTCGACGCTGGCGAGGCAGCGGTGGGCGGAGGCGACGACGCCGGTGGCACGGAACTCCTCCCCCGCGGCGGTGAGGAAGTCGACGGGCTCCTCCTGCCAGTCCGGCTCGAAGAGCCGGACCCGGCCGCCGCTGGGGCCGTCCTGCGGGGCCAGGCCGCCCCGGCAGAGCTCGGCGACGGCGGGCGGCGGCAGCGGGACGCCGACGGCGCCCTCGGGGTTCACGGCGATGCCGAGCTGCGGGGGCAGGCCGCGGGCGAACTCGACGGCCGGGGCCACGGCGAAGTCCATGCCGGGGCCGACGCAGGCGAGGAACTGCTGCTCGCTGGAGTAGACGGGGACGTAGGCGGCTCCGCCGATGTCCATGGTGGGCAGCCGCAGGCCGACGCTGTCCGGCCCGCCACCGGCCGGCAGCGGCACCCATACGCTGCTGCGGGCGAGCACCTCCAGGAGGCGGGGCCCGGCATCGGGGTCACCCAGCGCGGCCCCCAGCACCTGCTCCAGCTCGTTGGCGGGCCAGCCGCCACCTTGCCCCTCCATGCGTACTCCTCCCGGCTCCCGCGTTCGACGCCGAGGGTAACGGGTCGCCCGTCACCCGGCTCACCTGGCCTGTGGCGCCGGAGCAGCCCCCGCGCCGTCCTTCGACGACGCCCCCTCACCGCACCTCTCGGCAGGTTCGCGGCAGGCGGCCGTGACCGCCGACATCCAGGTGAGCGCCGCCTCCCGCTGCTCCCGGGTCAGCCCCGCCTCAAGCTCGGCCTCCCGTCGCAGGACGGCCGGAAGCGCCTCCTCGAAGCGGGTGCTCCCGCGATCGGTCACGTGCAACTGGTGCGTCCTGCGGTCGGTGGCGTGCGGGGAACGAGTGATCAGGCCGTCGCGCACCAGGGCCGCGAGCATCTCGTTCGCGGCCTGGCGGGTGCTCCCGACCGAGCGGGCCAGCTGTGCCACCGACATCCCCGGGGAGGTCCGGACCATCATCAGGGTCGCGAACTGCGGCACGGTCAACCCAAAACCCTCCAGCTCGGCCCCGATCTCCGCCCGCATGGTGAGCCAGGTGTGGCGGACCAGGAAGCTCAGCACGGGGCCATGGCTCTGCTCGCCCATGGGGCGACCTCCGAAGTCGTGATTGACAGGAACTTGACGAGTGGCCACGATGAAAGCAACCGTCAAGGACCTGACAATCATACGCCGCGGCCGAACCGGCCGAGCCGCACCGAGCCGAGCCGAGCCGAGCCGAGCCGCCCCCGAACCAAAGGCAGTCACGCATGTCATCCGCCGCACGCCCCACGTCCACACCGGCGCCCGCGCCCACGCCCACGCCCACGCCGGTACGGTCCGTGCCGCCACCGGCCCAACGCCGGCTCATCCTCGGCGTCCTCGTCTTCTCCCAGCTCCTCATCTGGCTCGACGGAACGATCCTGTCCACCGCTTTCGAGACGCTCTCCGACCCCGTCCGCGGGTTAGGCGCCACCCCCGGCCAGCTCCAGTGGGCCACGGGCGCCTACACGCTGGCCTTCGCGGGCCTGATGTTCACCGGGGGTGCGCTCGGCGACCGCTTCGGCCACCGCAACACCCTGCTGGCGGGCATGGCCCTCTTCGGCGCGGCCTCCGCCCTCGCCGCCTACGCCGCCACCCCCGCCCAGCTCATCGCCGGCCGCGCCGTGATGGGCGTCGGCGCCGCACTGCTCGTCCCGGCCACCATGGCGGTGGTCAGCTGGACCTTCGAGCCCGCGGAGCGGCCGGCCGCCTTCGGCATGCTGTCGTCCTTCGCCGGCGTCGGCATCGCCGCCGGGCCGATCCTGGCCGGTGCGCTGCTCGCGGCGTTCTGGTGGGGGTCGGTGTTCCTCGTCAACGTACCGGTGGTCGTCATCGGCCTCGGCTTCGTCGCGCGGTACGTGCCCAACTTCCGCAGCCCCCGGGCCCGACGCCTCGACCCGGCGGGTCTGGTCCTGTCGACCGGCGGCCTCGGGCTCCTCGCGTACGGCCTGATCCGCGCCGGCCAGGACGCGTCCTTCAGCCAGCCGCCCGTATGGGGCTGCACCGCCGCGGGCATCGTGCTGATCGCGGCGTTCGTCGTCACGGAGCTGCGGATCGCCCACCCCAGCTTCGATCCCCGGCTGCTGGCGCAGCGCCGCTTCGCTTCCGGGAACGTCACCCTGATGATGGTCTTCCTGGCCCTCACGGCCGGATCCTTCTACCTCGCCTTCTATCTGCAGGGCGCCCGCCAGTACTCGCCGTTCCAGGCATCGCTCCTGGGACTTCCGGGGGCGCTCGGAGTGGTCGTCGGCTCGCCGATCGCCGTCCGGCTGGCCCGCCGGACGTCCGTCCGATTCGTCTCCTCGGTCTCGCTCGCCGTCGCGGCCCTGGCCATGGGGGCCTTCGCCCTGTTCGACGCGACCACACCGATCGCCTGGTACTCGGCGGTCATGGTGGTCCAGGGCACCGCGATCGGCATGGTGATCGCTCCCGTCACGAGCGCGGTGCTGGGCTCCCTGCCACTGGAGCGCTCCGGTGCGGGCAGCGCGGTCAACAGCACCCTTCGCCAGACCGGCAGCGTGCTCGGCATCGCGGTCGGCGGCACGATCACCTCGATCGTCTACCGGCGCTCGATCGACGGCTCGCTCACCGGCCTCCCGGACCAGGCACGGGACCAGGCCCGGGTCTCGGCGGAGCTCGCCCGGCACGTGGCGGCCGCCACGCACGACGCGCGGCTCGCCGAAGCGGCCGACACCGCGTTCCTCCACGCCATGCACGTCGGTGCGCTCTGGACGGCGGGATTCGCCCTGGCCGGCGCGGCGATCCTGGCCATCGGCTTCCGGCCGGACCACCGTACGGGGCCGGCCAAGCGGACGGAGGGCGGCCGGGGAACCCCGGGCGGAGCCGACCGGGCGGCGGCGCGGTCCCGGCGTGATCCGAAGGGGACCCCCTGGTAGGCCGTCTCTTCCGGATCTTGCCTGACCCGCGCCGCCCGGCACCGCACCTCGCCGCCTCGACGGGGCACCACGTACGTCCGGTACAACAGCGCCCCGCCGACGGACTAGTCGCGGAAGGTCAGGTGGGTGAGGCGGATCGCGGCGGCGCGGTCCAGGAGGGTCGCCGAGGCGCAGCCGGCCGGGAGGCGGCCGGCTTCGGCGGCGCGGAGCAGCCGGCCGACCGCGCCGCGGTGCCGGGCGAAGGCGTACGCCGTCACGCCCCGGCCCCGGGCCGCCTGCCCCGACAGCGCCTCCGCCGGGCTGGCGTCCAGCAGGACCAGGTGGAGGGCGCGGCCGCGCCGCCGCGCGGCGCGCGCCAGCAGGCCGCGGACCCATGCCTGGGTGCCGCAGTCGTGCACCACCACGGACCGGCCGGAGCGCAGGACCCGGGCCAGGCCGGCGTAGTGCGCGATCCGGACCAGCGGGCGGTACAGCCCGTAGGGCAGCGCGGCCGGCATGCGGCGCTCCCAGCGCTCGCGGACGTCCTGCGAGTCGATGGCCGCGTCCCCCTCCGCGACCGCCCGCTTGATCAGTGTGCTCTTGCCGCCGCCGGGGAGCCCCGACACGACCACGATGTCGCCCTCGGCGAAGCCCAGGTGCGAGGGTCCGGCAGCGCGGCCCCTCAGGTCGCGTACGGCCGCCGCGGGGGCCGCGCCCTCCGCCGCCCGCGCCGGCACCCCGCGCTGGACCGGCACGCCCGCCGCCGGCGCCGCAGCGGCCGTGGCCGCCGCCGTCGCTGCCGCCGTCAGTCCGAGTCTCCGCACCGCACTCGCCTCCCCCGAATCGGGTCACCGGGATTCACCAGGAGTTCCCAGGACCCTTTCCCACTGAGTGTAAAGAGACGGTAATCCCGCAGGTCCGGTTCCGCCGCCGGCGTCCGGCCTTCGAGACCCGGGACGCGTCCGCCCCGCACACAGTTCCGGGCACAGTTCCGGGCCCGGCCGCCCATACGGCCGTATCCCGTGCAATGATGTGCGCCAACTGGACACCCAACTGCATACCGGCCGCTTGAATCCGCGCGGGAGAGTCCCGGCAGCCCCCCAGGGGGAGCCGGGCGCCGAAGGAGCAAGAACCTCCCTTGAATCTCTCAGGCCCCGTACCGCGTGGATGAGGCAGATCTGAAAAGCGAGCCGCGCTCCGCCGCGGCTCCACCCAAGGTGCAAGCCGAGCCCTGACCCGAGCGCGATCCGGTCCGTGCGTGACCGATGCGATCCCGTAGGTGACAGAGACTCTCGGCGAACCTCTCAGGTTCCGATGACAGATGGGGAGGATCGTCCTCGTCATGTCATGCCGTTGCCCTGGGACCTGGGAGCCGTACCGATGAGCAATGCCCCCCGTCTGACCGCGCTCGATGCGCTGCACCGTGAGCTCGGTGCGACCATGACCGACTTCGCGGGCTGGGACATGCCGCTGCGGTACGCCAGTGAGCGCGACGAGCACAACGCCGTCCGCACCCGGGCCGGCCTGTTCGACCTCTCCCACATGGGCGAGATCACCCTGACCGGCCCGGAGGCCGTCAAGGCCCTGGACCACGCCCTGGTCGGCAACATCTCCACGGTCGGCGTGGGCCGCGCCCGGTACACCCACATCTGCCGGGAGGACGGCGGCATCCTGGACGACCTGATCGTCTACCGCCTGGCCGAGACCGAGTACATGGTCGTCGCCAACGCCTCCAACGCCCAGATCGTGCTCGACGCGCTGACCGAGCGCGCGGCCGGCTTCAACACCGAGGTCCGCGACGACCGCGACGCGTACGCGCTGATCGCCGTCCAGGGCCCGGAGTCCCCCGGCATCCTCAAGAAGGTCACCGACGCCGACCTCGACGGCCTGAAGTACTACGCCGGCCTGCCCGGCACCGTCGCCGGCGTCCCCGCGCTGATCGCGCGCACCGGCTACACCGGCGAGGACGGCTTCGAGCTGTTCGTGAAGCCGGAGCACGCCGTGCAGCTGTGGCAGGCGCTGACCGAGGCGGGCGCCGACGCCGGCCTGGTCCCGTGCGGCCTGTCCTGCCGCGACACGCTCCGCCTGGAGGCGGGCATGCCGCTCTACGGCCACGAGCTGACCACCGCGCTGACCCCGTTCGACGCGGGCCTGGGCCGGGTCGTGAAGTTCGAGAAGGAGGGCGACTTCGTCGGCCGCGCCGCCCTGGAGGCCGCCGCCGAGCGCTCCGCGACCAAGGCCCCGCGCAAGCTCGTCGGCCTGATCGCGGAGGGCCGCCGGGTGCCCCGCGCCGGCTTCTCCGTGGTCGCGGACGGCAAGGTCATCGGCGAGGTCACCTCCGGCGCCCCCTCCCCCACCCTGGGCAAGCCGATCGCGATGGCGTACGTCGACGCGGAGCACGCCGCGCCCGGCACCTCCGGCGTCGGCGTGGACATTCGAGGTACCCATGAGGCGTACGAGGTCGTAGCCCTGCCGTTCTACAAGCGGCAGAAGTGACGATCCTCCCTACCGGGAGCCGTCTCATCCTTCAAGACCAACGTTCATCAGCACTCCCCTCATCCAGGAGAATCAGGTCATGAGCAACCCCCAGCAGCTGCGCTACACCAAGGAACACGAGTGGGTCACGGTGGTGGACGCGGACGGCGTCGCCACCGTCGGCATCACCGAGTACGCGGCCAACGCGCTCGGTGACGTCGTCTACGCCCAGCTCCCCGAGGTGGGTGACACCGTCACCGCCGGCGAGACCTGCGGCGAGCTGGAGTCCACCAAGTCGGTCAGCGACCTGTTCGCCCCGGTGACCGGTGAGGTCACCGAGGCCAACCAGGACGTCGTGGACGACCCGGCGCTCGTGAACACCGCCCCGTTCGAGGGCGGCTGGCTGTTCAAGGTCAGGATCACGGGCGGCGAGGACGACCTGATGACCGCCGACGAGTACACCGCGTTCGCGGGCTGACCTCCCACCACACCAGGGATAGAGATGTCTGTACTGAACACCCCCCTGCACGAGCTCGACCCGGACGTCGCCGCCGCCGTCGACGCCGAGCTGGAGCGCCAGCAGTCGACCCTGGAAATGATCGCGTCGGAGAACTTCGCTCCGGTCGCCGTCATGGAGGCCCAGGGTTCGGTCCTGACCAACAAGTACGCCGAGGGCTACCCGGGCCGCCGCTACTACGGCGGCTGCGAGCACGTCGACGTGATCGAGCAGATCGCCATCGACCGGATCAAGGCGCTGTTCGGCGCCGAGGCCGCGAACGTGCAGCCGCACTCGGGTGCGCAGGCCAACGCGGCCGCGATGTTCGCGCTGCTCAAGCCGGGCGACACGATCATGGGCCTGAACCTGGCCCACGGCGGTCACCTGACCCACGGCATGAAGATCAACTTCTCCGGCAAGCTCTACAACGTGGTCCCGTACCACGTCGGCGAGGACGGCCAGGTCGACATGGCCGAGGTCGAGCGCCTGGCCAAGGAGTCCAAGCCGCAGCTGATCGTGGCCGGCTGGTCCGCGTACCCGCGCCAGCTGGACTTCGCCGCGTTCCGCCGGATCGCGGACGAGGTCGGCGCGTACCTGATGGTCGACATGGCCCACTTCGCGGGCCTGGTCGCCGCGGGTCTGCACCCGAACCCGGTGCCGCACGCCCACGTGGTCACCACCACCACGCACAAGACCCTCGGCGGTCCCCGCGGTGGCGTGATCCTGTCGACGCAGGAGCTGGCCAAGAAGATCAACTCCGCGGTCTTCCCCGGTCAGCAGGGCGGTCCGCTGGAGCACGTGATCGCCGCCAAGGCGGTCTCCTTCAAGGTCGCCGCCTCGGAGGAGTTCAAGGAGCGCCAGCAGCGCACCCTGGAGGGCGCGCGGATCCTCGCCGAGCGCCTGGTCCAGGACGACGCCAAGGCGGTGGGCGTGGACGTGCTCACCGGCGGCACGGACGTGCACCTGGTCCTGGTCGACCTGCGCAACTCCGAGCTGGACGGCCAGCAGGCCGAGGACCGCCTCCACGAGGTCGGCATCACGGTCAACCGGAACGCCGTCCCGAACGACCCGCGGCCGCCGATGGTGACCTCGGGCCTGCGGATCGGCACCCCGGCCCTGGCCACCCGCGGTTTCGGCGCCGAGGACTTCCGCGAGGTCGCCGACATCATCGCCGAGGCCCTCAAGCCGTCGTACGACGTCCAGGCCCTGCGGGCCCGCGTCACCACGCTGGCCGGGAAGTACCCGCTGTACCCGTCGCTGTAACAGGCGCCGGTGGGGGGCCCGGCCGTGTACACACGGGCCGGGCCCTCCCCATACCCCGGAGTCGAGGTCTCGACGTCGAGACCTCGCAAGCCGCCGTACGAACCGGCGTAACCGGGCCGTGCACGAACTGACGTACGCTGATTAACCGGGCAAGGGCGCCCACGAGGTGCCCTTTGCCCGCAATCCCCGCAAAGTCCGCCCCTCCGTCGGCCGCCCCGCTACGCTGCGAGAGCGACTGGACGGTTCCTTCCCCGCCACCGCGGGGGTGATCCGGGAGTCCGCCACCGTGGCCATTTCCGTCTTCGATCTCTTCTCGATCGGCATCGGTCCCTCCAGCTCGCACACCGTCGGGCCGATGCGTGCCGCCCGCATGTTCGTGAACCGCCTCAAGAAGGACGGCCTGCTCGCCCAGACCGTCTCGGTCCGGGCCGAGCTGTTCGGCTCCCTGGGCGCGACCGGGCACGGCCACGGCACCCCCAAGGCCGTCCTGCTGGGCCTGGAGGGCTACTCCCCGCGCACGGTCGACGTCGAGAAGGCCGATGACGAGGTCGAGCGCATCCGGCAGAACAAGAGGCTGCGGCTGCTCGGCGCCGAGATAGGCGATGTGCACGAGATCGACTTCGACGAGCCGAACCAGCTGATCCTGCACCGCCGCCGCTCGCTGCCCTACCACGCCAACGGCATGACCCTCTTCGCGTACGACGAGGCCGGCGCCCCGCTGCTGGAGAAGACGTACTACTCGGTCGGCGGCGGCTTCGTGGTCGACGAGGACGCGGTCGGCGAGGACCGGATCAAGCTCGACGACACCGTGCTGAAGTACCCCTTCCGCACCGGCGACGAGATGCTCCGGCTGACCCGCGAGACCGGGCTGTCGATCTCCTCCCTGATGCTGGAGAACGAGAAGGCCTGGCGCACCGAGGAGGAGATCCGCGAGGGCCTGCTGGAGATCTGGCGGGTCATGCAGGCGTGCGTCTCCCGCGGCATGTCCCGCGAGGGCATCCTGCCGGGCGGCCTGCGGGTCAAGCGGCGCGCCGCCTCCACCGCGCGCCAGCTGCGCACCGAGGGTGACCCGATGCTGCACCGCAGCGAGTGGACGACGATCTACGCGATGGCGGTGAACGAGGAGAACGCGGCCGGCGGCCGGGTCGTGACCGCCCCGACCAACGGCGCCGCGGGCGTGCTCCCGGCGGTCCTGCACTACTACGTGAACTTCGTGCCGGGCGCCGACGAGGACGGCGTGGTCCGCTTCCTCCTCGCCGCGGGCGCGATCGGCATGCTGTTCAAGGAGAACGCGTCGATCTCCGGCGCCGAGGTCGGCTGCCAGGGCGAGGTCGGCTCGGCCTGCTCCATGGCGGCGGGCGCGCTGGCCGAGGTGCTCGGCGGCACCCCGGAGCAGGTGGAGAACGCGGCCGAGATCGGCATGGAGCACAACCTGGGCCTGACCTGCGACCCGGTCGGCGGCCTGGTCCAGATCCCGTGCATCGAGCGCAACGGCATGGCCGCCGTGAAGGCCGTCACCGCCGCGCGGATGGCGATGCGCGGGGACGGCAGCCACAAGGTCTCCCTGGACAAAGTCATCAAGACCATGAAGGAGACCGGCGCCGACATGAAGATCAAGTACAAGGAGACGGCGCGCGGCGGCCTCGCCGTGAACGTCATCGAGTGCTGACGTCCGGCACACGCCGACGCCCGTGGGGCGGGTCCTTCCGGGCCCGCCCCACGGCTCGTCCGGGGGCCCGTCCCACGGCTCGTCCGGACCTCTCGTCCGGGCCTCCGCGTCAGGAGACGGCGTACCACTGGCTGGCCCAGCCGGTGTTGATCGTGCTGACCGACTGCTGGGTGAGGTCCAGGGTGGCGGGCAGCGAGGTCTGCCCGGTCAGCACGGTGCTGTAGCGCAGGTTCGGCGGGGTGAGGCCCGCGTTCACCGAGATGCCGGCCCCGGTGGCCTTCAGGGTCAGCGCGTTGGTGGCCCAGCTGCCGTTCAGGAGCAGCGCGATGAAGTAGGTGCCGGGCTCGGCGGTGAAGGGCTTCTGCAGGGCCAGCGGCTTGGCGATCGCATCGGTCATCAGCTGCGGGGAGACGTCCGCGGTGGCCCCGCGGAGGTTGCCCTTGGCGTCGTACACGCCGAGGTGGCAGTCGGCGAGCTGGGCGCCGGGGTCGATCCCGGCCAGTCCCAGCCAGATGTTCGACCAGGTGATCCGCTCGCGCAGGACGAGCCGTACCAGGGTGACCCGGCCGCCGACCCCGGCCGAGGACTGGGCCGTGACATGGCCGGCGTCGTTGGGGTCGCCGGTCCAGGCGAGCAGGTTCTGGTCCTGCGGACGGGGCTCCGGGTCGAGTGCGGCCGGGCCGGCCGGCGGGGCCTGGGTGACCCCCGCGGACGCACCCTTCTCCGGCTTCGCACCCGGCGAGCTGCAGCCGGCCAGCAGGGCCGCGACGACGGTGCCGGCCACCAGGCCGACGACGGTACGGGTGATGCGCATGGTCCCCCCAGGAACACGAGTTGCTCAGGGGGCCATGGTCACATCCCGGCGCGCCGATCCGAACGCCGCGTTCCGCCCGGCCCGCCCGACGCCCGGTTCCCGTGGCACGGCCGACGCACGATTTCCCGTGGCGCGGCCGGAACCGTACGGCGCCGGCGGATGTCTCCATCGTTGTCAGCCTTGTCCCCTTACATCCGGAGAAACCGGGGGACGTCATGAAGCACACCATCCACCGCATACGCCGCCGGCAGCTCGTGGCCCTGGCCACGGGGGCGCTCCTCACCGCCGGGATCGGGCTCGCCGCGCCCGCCTCGGCGCAGATGCCGGCGGCGCAGCCCGCCGCCACCGCCCGGAGCAGCACCCCGCTCGTGGTCAACGCCCGCTGGGGCGGCCACTGCACGTACGACCGGCTCGTCATCGACCTGAAGGGGTACGTCCCCGACGTCACCGTCCGCAGGGTCGCCAGGCTGTACTACGACGGGTCCGGCAAGCCGGTCCCGCTCCCCGGCAGGTACTTCCTGGAGATCAGGCTCCACCCGGCCGCCGCCCACGACGGCACGGGCAAGTCCGTCTACAAGGGGCCCAAGCTCCAGCGGATATGGCTGCCGAAGCTCAAGGGCATCGCCATGACCGGCGACTACGAGGGGTACGTGACCTTCGGCGCCGCCTTCGACACCCGTCCCGTCTACAACACGTCCAGGCTGCACCACCCGGAACGCTTCGTGCTGGACGTCAAGCACGCCAACGTCTGCTGAGCACGGGCCGGCCGGGTCCCCGGGGTCGTCGCACGCCCCGGGGACCCGGCCCGGCCCGGTCCCGGTCAGCCGCCGACCGGCGCCTTGGAGCGCAGTACGGTCAGGAACTCGCGCATCCACGCCGGGTGGTCGGGCCAGGCGCGGGCGGAGACCAGCGTGCCGTCGACCACCGCCTCCGAGTCCTCGAAGGCCCCGCCGGCACCCCGCACGTCGGGCTCCAGCGCCGGGTAGGCGGTGACCCGCCGCCCGTCCAGTCCCCCGGAGGCCGCGGTGATCAGCGGACCGTGGCAGATCTGCGCGACCGGCTTGTCGGCCCCGGTGAAGGCGGCGGTGATCCGCTTCACCTCGGGGTCGTTGCGCAGGTACTCGGGGGCCCGCCCGCCGGGGATCACCAGGGCCGCGTACTGCCCCGGGTCGACGTCCGCGAAGGCCACGTCGGCGGGCCAGGTGTAGCCGGGCTTCTCGGTGTAGGTGTCGAAACCGTCCTCGAAGTCGTGCACCACGAAGCGGAGTTTCTTCACCGACGGGGCCGCGATGTGCACCTCGTAGCCCTCTTCGATCAGCCGCTGGTACGGGTAGAGGACTTCCAGCGACTCCGCCGCGTCACCGGTGACGATCAGGACCTTCACTGCCATGGGCTGCTCCTGCGATGTGGGGCACGTCCGGACCCCGGCGACCCTGCCCGCCCTGCGGCCGCCCAAACCGGCCGCAGGCCGCCTCTTCCGGATCACGCCGGGCCGGGCCGGGTTGTGGCGCACGACGGGGGACGACTAGGGTCATCTGGCCTTGGTGTACGGGAAACCGGTGGAAAACCGGTGCGGCCCTCGCCACTGTGATCGGGAAGTCCGGCTCCATCCTTGCGGAAGCCACTGGGCCGACGCGGGAGACCGCACGGCCCGGGAAGGCGGAGCCAGGGCATCAGCACCCGTGAGCCAGGAGACCGGCCGGGGTGCGTTGTCCATCCACGAGGTGCTGGAGAGGTCTCCCAACCCATGCATATAGCCGAGGGGTTCCTGCCCCCGCTGCACGCCGTCGCCTGGGGCGTCGCGTCCGCCCCCTTCGTCGTCCACGGTGTCCGCGCACTGACCCGTGAGGTCAAGGAGAACCCGGAGAGCACGCTGCTCCTCGGCGCGTCCGGAGCGTTCACCTTCGTCCTGTCCGCCCTGAAGATCCCCTCGGTGACGGGCAGTTGTTCCCACCCGACGGGGACGGGGCTGGGGGCCATCCTGTTCCGGCCCCCGATCATGGCCGTGCTCGGCACGATCACCCTGCTCTTCCAGGCGCTGCTGCTGGCCCACGGCGGCCTGACCACCCTGGGCGCCAACGTCTTCTCGATGGCGATCGCCGGCCCCTGGGCGGGTTACGCCGTCTACCGCCTGCTGCGGAGGTCCGGGGCGCCGCTGATGGTCACCGTCTTCTTCGGCGCCTTCTTCGCCGACCTGGTGACCTACTGCGTGACCTCGGTCCAGCTGGCGCTGGCCTTCCCCGACCCGGGCAGCGGCTTCCCCGGCGCGCTGGCCAAGTTCGGCGGCATCTTCGCGGTCACCCAGATCCCGCTCGCCGTCAGCGAGGGCCTGCTGACCGTGCTGGTGATGCGGCTGCTGATGCAGTCCAGCAAGTCGGACCTGGTCCGGCTGGGCGTCGCCGGGCTCGCCGGGAAGCAGGAGGCCGCGGTCTGATGGCGAAGGGCATGTCGAAGAACACGAAGGTCAACCTCCTGCTGCTGCTCCTGGTGGCGGCGCTGGCCGTGCTGCCGCTCGCGCTGGGGATGGGCGAGGGCAAGGAGGAGCCGTTCACCGGGGCGGACGCCCAGGCCGAGGCGGCCATCACCGAGCTGAAGCCGGACTACGAGCCGTGGTTCTCCCCGCTCTACGAACCGCCCTCCGGCGAGGTGGAGTCGGCGCTGTTCGCCCTCCAGGCGGCGATCGGCGCGGGCGTGCTCGCGTACTACTTCGGGCTGCGGCGCGGCCGCCGGCAGGGCGCGGCGGCCGCCGCGGCGGCGAGCACGGCCGAGGGGTCCGCCCGGGCCACGGCCGACCGGTCCGACGGGTCCGACGGGTCCGACGGGTCCGATGGGTTCGCCCCGGCCACCACCGCCGGCTCGGCCGCCGGCTCGACCGGCACCTCGACCGGCACGGAGTCCTGAGTCCGTGCTGCCCATCGACGCGGCCGCGCACAGCAGTCGCTGGCGCGGACGCCACCCGCTGGAGAAGGCCCTGCTGGGGCTGGGCCTGACGGTCGCCGCGGTGTGCCTGCCGCCCTGGCCCGGCGGCCCGGTGGTGGCCGCGGCCACCCTGGGCGTGCTGCTGGGCCCGGCCGGGGTGCCCCGGCGGCAGCTGTGGCGGGCCTTCCGGATCCCGCTGGGGTTCTGCTTCACCGGGGCGGTGCCGCTGCTGTTCGCGGTGGGCGGCCCGGACGGCTGGGTCGCGCTCGCCCCGGACGGACCGCGGCACGCCGCCGACCTGCTGCTCCGTACGTCGGCGGCCTCGCTCGGCGTCCTGCTGTTCGCGTTCACCACCCCGGTCTCGGACGTGCTGCCGCGGCTGGTGCGGGCCGGGGTGCCCGCGCCCGTGGTGGACGTGGCCCTGGTGATGTACCGGATCGGCTTCCTGCTGCTGGACTCGCTGGCCCAGGTGCGTACGGCGCAGGCGGCCCGGCTGGGGAACACCGGCCGGGCGGCGGCCTGGCGGTCGGTGGCCGGGCTGGCCGCGACCGCCTTCGTGCGGGCCTTCGACCGGGCCGGCCGGCTCCAGGCGGGGCTGGCGGGCCGCGGCTACGACGGCACCCTGCGCGTGCTGGTGCCGGAGGCGGCCGTGTCGTGGCGCTTCCTGGCGGCTTCCGGCGCCCTGCTGACCGCGGTGGTCTGCGCGACCCTCGCTCTGAAAGGACTTCAAGGACCGTGACCGTGACCGTGACGTCGCTGGTGGAACTGTCGGGCGCGGGGTACGCGTACGAGGACGGGCCGGACGTGCTGTCCGGGGTGGACTTCGGGATCCCCGAGGGCCGTTCGCTGGCCCTGCTCGGCCGCAACGGCAGCGGCAAGACCACCCTGATGCGGCTGCTGAGCGGCGGGCTGCGGCCGGCCGCCGGCCGGCTGCTGCTGGACGGGGAGCCGGTCTCCCACGACCGGGCCGGCCTGACCCGGCTCCGCTCCTCGGTCCAGCTGGTGGTGCAGGACCCCGACGACCAGCTGTTCGCCGCCTCGGTGGAACAGGACGTGTCCTTCGGGCCGCTCAACCTGGGGCTGCCGGACGCGGAGGTGCGCGCCCGGGTGGACGCCGCGCTGGCGGCGCTGGACATCACCGCGCTGCGCGACCGCCCCACGCACCTGCTGTCCTACGGGCAGCGCAAGCGGGCGGCGATCGCGGGGGCGGTGGCGATGCGACCGCGGGTGCTGATCCTGGACGAGCCGACGGCGGGGCTGGACCCGGACGGGCAGGAACGGCTGCTGGACGTCCTGGCGGGGCTCTCCGGCACCACGGTGGTCATGGCCACGCACGACGTGGACCTGGCGGTGCGGTGGGCGGACGATGCGGCGGTCCTGATCCCCGGGGGGATCCGCACCGGCCCGGCGGGCGAGCTGCTGGCCGATCCCGAGCTGCTCGCCGCGGCGGGGCTGCGACAGGCGTGGTCCCCGGCGGTGACCGTCTTCCTGCGCGCCCACGGCCTCCTCCCCCACGGGTCCTCCGGCCCGCGCACCCCGGAGGAACTCTCCGCACTGGCCTGACCGGCCGTCACGCCTCAGCGGCGCCACCCGGCGAGGAGCAGCAGGGCCACGGGGACGATGCCGAGCAGGAAGCCGGACGGGAAGAGCACCCAGGCGGAGACGAGGACCCAGACGGCCAGGATCCAGCCCACCGCGCGGGGCACCTCCTGGCCGGTGCTCGCCATGCGCGACAGCAGGAGGCCGACCACGATCAGCGGCACGGCGAGGCTGCCGAGCAGGGCCCAGAAGTCGCGCTGCGACTCCAGTTCGTCCATCCCCTCGCCCGACGCTCCGTGCAGTGCGCCGCCGATCCAGCCCGCCAGGTGCGACCGGGCCACGACGGTGCCGTAGACGAGGTGCAGGGCGCCGATGCCGACCAGGCCGCGCCCGGCCCAGAGGACGAGCTTCCGGTTCGGGGACGCGACTGCTCCATTTACGAGACCTTCAGTTCCGATACTCATAGTCTCGTATCATTGCCGCATGGAGCCCGCGAAGCAATCCCCCGGCCGCCCCCGCGACAGCCGGGTCGACGACGCCATCCACGAAGCGGTCCGCCGGCTGGTCGCGGAAGCGGGCTACGCCGGGCTCACCATGGACGCGGTCGCCGCGCGGGCCCGGGTGGGCAAGGCCGCGATCTACCGCCGCTACGGCTCCCGCGGCGAACTGGTCTTCGCTTCGCTGGTGCACGGCCGCGCACCGCAGCCGCTGCCGGACACGGGATCGCTGCGGGGGGACCTGACGGCCCTCGCCGAAGTGATCCTCCGGGCGTTCTCCGACCCGGTGTTCGCGGCGGCCGGCCCGAGCCTGGTCGCCGAGATCCGGCAGCACCCCGACATCGCCGCGCGCTTCCAGGCGACGTTCGTCGCGGGCGAGCGCGCCGTGGTGACGGCCCTGCTGGAGCGCGCCGCGGCCCGCGGGGAACTCCCGGCGCCCGCCGACCCCGCCCTGCTCCACGCCACGGTCCTCGGGACGGTGTTCGCGTGGGTCTTCCTGCTGGACCTGCCGGTGACCCCCGGACTGGCCTCCCGTATCGCCGCGATGTCGGCGGCGGCCCTGGAGCACGCGGAGGACCGGTAGCGGGCTCACTACGATGGCCGCATGTCCCTGCCCCATGCCATCCTGACCGCCCTGCTGGAGAAGCCCTCGTCGGGGCTGGAGCTGACCCGGCGGTTCGACCGGTCGATCGGGTACTTCTGGTCGGCGACGCACCAGCAGATCTACCGCGAGCTGGGCAAGCTGGAGGAGGCCGGGCTGATCCGGGCGCTGCCGAGCGTCGTGCCCGCGCGGGGGCAGAAGAAGGAGTTCGAGGTGCTGCCCGCCGGGCGGACGGAACTCGCCCGCTGGGTCGGGGAGAGCCAGGACCCCAAGGCGATCCGGGACCCGCTGCTGCTGCGGATCCGGGCGGCCGCCGTGGTGGGCACCGAGGGCCTGCTCGCGGAGCTGCGCCGCCACCTGGAGCTGCACCGGCAGCAGCTCGCCCTGTACGAGGCCATCGAGGAGCGGGACTTCCCGCCCGGCCGGGACGCCCCCGAGGACCGGCTGCGCCGGCTGGTGCTGCACGGCGGGACCGCCCTGGAGACCTTCTGGCTGCACTGGCTGGAGGAGGCGCTGGCCGAGGTCGAGGCCCTGGAGCCGGGCGGGACTGCGGGCGGGACTGCGGGCGCGGCGGCCGGGGACTGAACCCGGCCCCGGCGCGGGCCCGTGGGGGCCTGCGCCGGGGCCGGCGAAGGGGGTGGCCCTGATCCGGGCCGTTTCCGCTGCGGGTTCGGTACCGCTACTTGTTCAGCGAGTTCCAGAACTCGTCGAAGGACAGGAGCTTGTCGCCGTTCTCGTCCTTGGACTTGATGATCGCCTCGGCCACCGGGCCGGTCACGGCGTAGTCGCCCATCTTCGCCATGGCCGAGCGGTACTCGTCGGCCGTGACGAACCCGTCGCCATCGGTGTCGAAGCTGTTGAACGTAGCCTTGGCGCTCTCGATGTCCGCCACTGGGATCCACCCCTTCTCGGTGCTGTTGTGACCGGCTCAGGGTAGCGGCACCCCCGGCCCCGGCGCAGTCGGGGTCCCGGTCGGACGCTCGGAATTCATTCAATTACCCTTCCGTAAGGCGGAATACAGGCACCCCACGGCAGCGGAACGAATAATTCCAGCAAACAGGTCCCCATTCCCCTTGTCACGCTCCGGGACCGCGGAATAACGTACCGCCATTGCCGCCACACCAGGAGCGCAGGGCTCCCGGGAACACGCGGCGAACAAGGGCGGTCAAAAGTGACGATCACAGCTGACGCATCATTCGAAGTCCTGCCCTTCACCCGTACCTGCCGCCATATCTGGGAAGACGGCGACCATGTGCTGATCGGCGTGAGCCCCGGCAACGGCTACTTCAGCGCCGAGCGCATCGCCGGTCTCACCGCATGGGCCGTGAGCCGCTTCGCCCAGGTGGACTTCGTCTACGCCGACCTCCACGTGGACCGCATGTTCGCCGCCTTCGGGTACACCCCGGAACATGCGGCAAAACGCGCCGCGAAGGAGATCAAGGCGGTCCGGCGGAGGATCCTCAAAGGCATCGGGGATTCAGGATCGGAGAGACCGGAGATACGGGTGCGCGCTCTGTCCGAATTTCAGGTAAACCCCGTCTACCAGCTGCTGCACCGACGGGTGCTGCATTTCCTGGAGACCGATGACGAATTCCGCAAGGGCTGCGAGGAGATGGCCCTGCACTTCGTAGGGTCGAAGCTTCCGGATGGCGAATCGATCACCGACGGGCAGCTCCGGGTGTGCTTCGACTACCTCGCGGCGGAGCTCCCCTTCTTCATCGATACGCCCAGCATTCTCGACGTTCCGTCGTCGGTCGCGGCGTACCACGTGCAGATGCCGATGACCGAGGTGCTGTTCGCCCGCGGCGGAGGCCTGCGGGCCACCCGCAACCAGGCGTACGCCGTCGTACGCCCCGAAACCACCGAAGTCGCCGGAGGGGACCCCCTTGACCAGCGTGCAGCTTGACTTCCCCCTCTCCCGGCGGGGCGACGTGCTCCCGGAGGAGTGCTCCTGGCTGCGCGAGAAGGCCCCGGTGGCCCGGGTGCGCACCCTCACCGGGGACTCCGCCTGGCTGGTGAGCAGCCACGCGCTGGCCAAACAGGTCCTGGAGGACGAGCGGTTCAGCCTCAAGGACACGGCGAACGCCGGAGTGCCGCGCCAGTACGCGCTGACCATCCCGCCCGAGGTCGTGAACAACATGGGCAACATCAACGGCGCGGGGCTCCGCAACGCCGTGATGAAGTCCCTCAACCCGCGCCAGGAGGGCCTCGCCGGGTACCTGCGCACCGCCGCGCACGGGCTGGTGGACGACATCGTGGCCGAGGGCGGACCGGTCGACCTGCGGGCCGCCTTCGCCGACCCGTACTCGGCCGCCCTGCACTGCGAGGTGCTCGGGGTGCCCCTGGCGGACCGGCGCCGGCTGATGTCGGGCCTGGACGTGGCCTTCATGACGGCGCGCGAGCCCTTCGCCGACTCGGCCCTCAACTGGTACAAGGACGTCGGCTATTTCGCGGACCGGTTCCGGGAACAGCTCGCACGGGACGCCGACGCCCGTACGGGGCTGCTGGGCCGGTTCGCCGGACTGCGCGAGGCGGACCCCGAGTCGGCCCATCTGACCGACGAGATGTTCGCCACCGTGGCCGTCTCCCTGTTCGGCGCGGGCGCGGTGTCCACCTCGGCCTTCCTGGTGCTCGCCGTGCTGGCGCTGCTCCGGCACCCGGATCTGGTCGGCGTGCTCCGCGACCGTCCCGGGCTGATGGGGAAGGCCGTCGACGAGCTGCTGCGCTGGAACCTCTCGGTGGGCGACGGGCTGCCGCGCATCGCGCTGGCCGACGTCCGGCTGGGCGACGTGCTGGTCCGCGAGGGGGAGCTGGTGCTGGTGCTGATCGAGGGCGCCAACTTCGACCCGGCGGTGTTCGAGCACCCCGAGCGGCTCGACTTCGAGCGCGAGCACAACCCGCACCTCGCCTTCGGCGGCGGCCGGCACTTCTGCCCGGCCTCCGCGCTCGGCCGGGCCCACGCGGAGATCGCGCTGGAGGTCCTGGTGGAGCGGCTCCCCGGGCTGCGCCTGGCGGTTCCGTCGGAGAACCTCGTCTGGCGCACGGGCTTCATCAAGCGACTGCCGGAACGGCTCCCGGTCGCCTGGTGATGCCGGACGGCGCCCCGGGAGCGGTGTCCCGGGGCGCCGTCGACCACCACGGCCGGCCGCCGCCGGCCGCGGCCGCTCAGCGGAAGATGCCGGTGTGACCGAGTGAGTAGCGGCCGGGCTGCGGGTAGACCGCCAGGCCGTGCGGCCCGCTGCCCACCTTGATCCGGGCCAGCTCCTTGCCGGTCGCGGTGTCGAGCGCGTAGACCTCGCCGTCGTAGCGGCCGGACAGCCACAGCACCTTGCCGTCGGCGGAGACCCCGCCCATGTCGGGGCTGCCGCCGTCCGGCAGCTCCCACTTCTTGGTGAGCTTGTTCTTCGGGAAGTCGAAGACCGAGATCGTCCCCTCGCCGCGGTTGGAGATGTACATCTCCTTGGAGTCCCGGCTGACGTACAGGCCGTGGCATCCCTTGCCGGTGGGCAGCAGCTTGGGCTCGGTGAACTTCTGCCCGTCCAGCACCCACATGCCGTGCGCCATCATGTCGGCGACGTAGAAGGTCCTGCCGTCCGGGGAGATCTTCACGTCCTGCGGCATGGCGCCCTCGAAGGGGATCTTCTGCTGGCCGACGACCTCCATCTTCTCCGTGTCCACCTTGAGGAGTTCGCCGGAGAACTCGCAGGACACGATGAAGTACCGGCCGTCCGCCGAGAAGTCCGCGTGGTTGACCCCGAAGCAGCTGACCGGCACGGTCTTCACCCGGTCCATGGTGTGCGGGTCGCGGAAGACCAGCTCCCGGTCCATCGAGGCCATGACCACCGCGTACTTGCCGTTCGGCGTGAAGTACAGGTTGTACGGGTCGTGCACCTCGACGGGGTCGCCCGCCTCCCCGGTCGCCGGGTTGATCGGGGTCAGGGTGTGCCCGCGGTTGTTGTTGACCCAGAGGGTCTTCAGGTCCCAGGACGGCACCACGTGCTGCGGCTGCACGCCGACCGGGATGGTGTCGATCACCTGGTAGGTGGCCGGGTCGATCACCGAGACCGTGTTGGACCCGGTGTTGGGCACGTACACCCGGGAGGGGAAGTCCTTGACCACCGGGGAGAGCTTCCCCGGCCGGTCCGCCGCGTAGACGTCCTTGGGGTCGAGCAGGGGCGGCATCCCGGGCAGTCCCGGCGGGGCGGCGGGCACCTTGGCCTGCCGGGCGGCGCCGTTGGTGCCGAGTGCCTCGGGACTGCCCTTGCCGTCGGCTCCGCAGCCGGCCAGGGCGGCGAGGGCCAGTCCGGCCAGCAGCACGGTGGCCTTCCGGTGAAGGCGGGGGGTCGTCATGGGGTCAGCAGCTCCGTGGTGGTCACCGCGCGCAGGTCGCGGCGCGCGAGTTCTTCGAGGAGGGAGGGCATCGCGTCGACCGTGTCCGCGTAGCCGAAGTGCAGGCTCACCACCGATCCGGGACGGATCTCCCCGGTGACGTTGCGGATGACGGCCGTGGCGCCGGGCGAGGTGAAGTCGAGGGAGTCCACGTCGTAGGAGAGGACGTGCGGGTAGCCGGCCCGGCGGGCCGCCCTGAGCACCGGGGCGGCGGCGTACTGCGTCCTGGACGGACGGAACCAGGTGCCGATCGATCCGGTGAGCCGCTTCAGCCGCTGGGCGCAGGCGGTGATCTCGGCGTACGCCGCCTCCTCGGTCATGGCGTTGATGTCGATGTGGCGCTGGGTGTGGTTGCCGAGGTCGTGGCCGCCGTCCAGGATCCGGCGGGCGACCTCCGGGTGGGCGTCGAGCCACTCCCCCACGGCCAGTACGGTCACCCGCGCGCCCGCCCTCGTGGCCTCGGCCAGGACCGCGCGGGCGGTGGCGGGGTCACCGCCGCCGTGGAAGGTGAGGGCGACCCGGTTGCGGGTGCGCGGACCGTGGTCGATCTGGTCCGGCTGTCCCCGGAAGGGGCGGGGGGCGGGCGCGGCCGGCGGGGCGGCCGGGCGGGCCGGGGGCGGTGCGCCGGAGGGGGAGCCGGCCGGGCCGGCCGCGCGGGGGGCGCCGCAGGCGGCGGTGAGGGCCCCGGCGGCGACCGCGGCGCCGGTGCGGAGGGCCGTACGGCGGTCCGGGTGGCAGATCACCTGCCCATTTAAGGGCCGCGACGCCCGGAAGGTAATGATTGACCCAATTCGGGCACCTTTGGCGTACCTACCCGGATCGAGACTCGTCCGCTATCCGATCAACGAAGTATGCAGAGCGTTCGATATTTGTTCATCGATTGCCAGGCGAGTGGCCCACCTCACCTAAGATTCAACGATGAACTCTTGGTATATGCACACTTATGTCCGACTCGGGACTTTTGGCGTTTCGGGCGCCCGTCTGCCATAGTCGGAGGCGCGTCTTCCCATTGACCCGAGCGAAGTCGCCATCGCCGAGGATCACACACCCCCTTCGATCCTCGGCGAACCCATGAAGCTCCCGCGACGCCCACCACGGCGGACAGGGAGCTTCCGGTTTTTTCGGCCCCCGAGAGGACGCGCCGGGCGTCAGCGATCGGCGACGCGCATTTCGAACCAGGTGTTCTTGCCCCGGGGCAGCAGGTCCGCGCCCCAGCGGTCGGACAGCTTGTCCACCAGGAAGAGCCCGCGGCCGGTGGTGTCCATGTCGTGGACCGGCATCAGACAGGGCAGCCCGCGCGAGGGGTCGCGCACCTCCACCCTGATCCAGCCGCGGCGGCGCACCAGCTTCAGCCCGAACGAACGGGCCCCGGTGTGCCGGACCGCGTTGCCCACCAGCTCCGACACCAGCAGCACCACGTGCTCGGCCACCTGCGGGGAGAGCCCCCACATCCGGACCACCACGTACTGGGCCAGCCGGCGCGCGGCGCCCGCCGATTCGGGTCGTGACGGCAAGGTCACCTCACCCTCGGCCGGGTTCCCGTACAACTCCAGGGCCTTCAGGCCCTGTTCGTCCTCAAGAGCCGCCGCCGTCCGTAAAGCGGAAGCGCCGCTGCGCTGCCGCGGTTGTTCCACACCCTCCAGGCCCGCCATGCACCCATCATGGAGGGCGCGGGTGCCCCTCCGGGGCGTTCCCAGCGAAAACACCCCCCGGGACCCGTGGGCCCCAGGGGGTGTCACGACATATGCCAGGGGCAGCCGGTGGGCGCAAGGACCACATCTGACCTGCATTGACCCGCTGTTGCAAGGTCATCACGGAGAGTGGATCTTCCGGAGCCCTTAAGGCTGCCTTAAGGCCCGGCTAATCCACCCGCAGGGGCGATCCGCCCTCGGTCAGAGGAACTTGGCCTTGCCGGGGCCCTCCTCGACGAAGCTGCGCATGCCGCGCTCGCGGTCCTCGGTGGCGAACAGGCCCGCGAACCAGTTGCGTTCGATGGCGAGGCCGGTGTCGATGTCGGCCTCCAGGCCCGCGTCCACGCACTCCTTCGCCGCGCGCAGCGCGATGGCCGGGCCCTGCGCCAGCCTGGCGGCCCAGGCGTGCGCCTGCGCGTACACCTCGGCGGCCGGCACCACCCGGTCGACCAGTCCGAGGGTGAGTGCCTCGTCGGCCTTGACCATCCGGCCGGTGAAGATGAGGTCCTTGGCCCGGGAGGGGCCGATCAGCCGGGACAGCCGCTGGGTGCCGCCGGCGCCGGGGATCAGGCCGAGCAGGATCTCGGGCTGCCCGAGCTTGGCGTCGTCCGCGGCGATGCGGTAGTCCGCGCACAGCGCGAGCTCGCAGCCGCCGCCCAGGGCGTAGCCGGTGACGGCCGCGACCACCGGCTTGGGGATCCGGGCCACCGCGGTGAAGGAGTCCTGCAGGCCCCGGGACCGCGCGACCATGGCCGCGTGGTCCATGGCCTGCATCTCCTTGATGTCCGCCCCGGCCGCGAACACCTTCTCGCCGCCGTAGAGGACCACCGCGCGGACGTCGGCGCGGTCGGTGGCCTCCACGGCCAGCTCGCGCAGCCGGTCCTGGGTCGCGATGTCCAGGGCGTTCATGGGCGGCCGGTCCAGGCGGATGGTGCCGACGCCTTCGGAGACTTCGAGAGAGATGGTCATACGGGCACGTTAGTGCCCGTTAACCGGCTTCGGTAGCAGGGGTGACCAGGGTTACCCGGCCGGGCGTCCCGACTACTTGATCCACTCCGACCAGGGCATGTTCCAGCCGTTGAGGCCGTTGTCCGGGGCGATCTGCTTGTCCTTGGAGTTCTGCACGACCACCACGTCGCCGATGATCGAGTTGTCCCAGAACCAGGCGGCCGGGACCTCGGGGTCGCCGGCGCCGCGCACGTCGCGCAGTCCGACGCAGCCGTGGCTGACGTTCTCGGAGCCGAAGGTGCTCGAAGGGGCCCAGTAGTTGCCGTGCACGAAGGTGCCGGAGTTGGACAGGCGCATCGCGTGCGGCACGTCCTTGATGTCGTACTCGCCGCCGAAGCCGACGGTCGCGCCGTTCATCCGGGTCACCTTGAACTTCTCGCTGATGACCATCTGCCCGTTGTAGGTGGTCGTCGACGGGGCGCCGGCGGTGATCGGGAGGTTCTTGTAGACCTGCCCGTCGCGGACGACCTGCATCTGGTGGGTGCTCGCGTCGACCGTGGAGACCTGCGAGCGGCCGATCCTGAACTGCACGGTGCGGGTCTGCTTGCCGTAGACCCCGGGGCGGCCCTCGACACCGTCCAGGTTCAGCTTGACGGTCACCTTGGTGCCCGCCGCCCAGTACTTCTCCGGGCGGAAGTCGAGCCGGTCGTTGCCGAACCAGTGGCCCTCGATCGGCACCGAGGGCTCGGAGGTCACGGTGATCGCCTTCTTCACCGCCTCCGGGTTGGTGATGCCGCGGCTGAAGTTGACCGAGACCGGCATGCCCACGCCGACCTCGGCGCCGTCCTCGGGGGTGTAGTGCCCGATGAAGGTGTTCTTCGGGGTGAGGGTGGTGAAGGTGACGTCCTTCGCCGACTCCCGGCCGGCCGCGTCCTTGGCCACCGCGTGCACCTTGTACTCGGTGGCGGAGCCCAGGTGCCGGGACGGCTCCCAACTGGCGCCGTCGGCCGAGAGCTTGCCCTCGACCTGGTTGCCCTTGGTGTCGGCGACGGCGACGGTCGACAGCTTGCCGCCCGTCGCGGCTATCTTCAGGACCCCGCTGGTGGCGACTTCCTTGGCACCGTCGTCCGGCTTCACGCTGACGACCGCCTGGGAGGCCTCGTTCCCGGGCTTGCCGCTGCCGCCGCCCTTGGCGCCGTCTCCGCCGCTGCCGGTGCTGTTTCCGCCGCTGCACGCCGAGGTGAGCAGCAGGGCCGCCCCCAGCACCAGGGCCGACAGGGCACGTGTCGGCTGCAGGTTCACTGTTCTTCTCCCCATGTCCCCCGCGCGCAGACAGTCGCGCGCAATGGAAACAGGTAATCACACGGGAAGATGACGAAGAGCTACGGATGTGTCACCGTTCCGTCCCAACTGGGACAGCGTCCCCACCGGGCTGACCTCGGGGGACGCTCCCCCGGAGGGCCCGGGGCAGGAGCCCGGGGCAGGAGCCCGGGGACCGGCGTGCGGTCAGCCGTCCGTGCCGGGCTTGGTGCCCCACACGTAGACCGCGTCGCCCTCGGTCAGCAGGTCCCAGAGCCGGGCCGCGTCCGAGGGGTACATGTTGACGCAGCCGGCCGAGCCGCCGTACGCGAAGAGGTCGCCGTACGCCCCGTGGACGGCCTGGCCGCCGTCGAAGAACTGGGCGTAGGGCATGGGGGTGCCGTACAGGGTGGAGACGTGGTCCTTGTTCCGCCAGTAGATCTCGTGCCAGCCGGGCCGGGTCTCCTGGTCGTCCCGGCCGCTGCGGATCGGCACGGGCGCGAAGACCACCTTGGACCCGCGCTGCACCCACAGCAGCTGACGGTCCATGTCGATGCAGGTCACCCGGTGGTTCCGGACCGGGCACTTGCCGGCCTTGTTCGGGTTGGGGCGGGCCTGTACGACGAGCATGGTGCGGTAGGTCGCGATGTCCGGGTAGCCGTCGGCGGGGGTGAGTCCGTTGGCCTTCTGGAACTCCCGTACGGCCGCGCAGTCCCCCGGGGACTGCACCCCGTCGACCTTGCGGCCGAGATGGGCCTCCAGCTCCCGCTGGTAGGGCCCGGTGCGCGCGGTGCAGGGGTCCGCGGCGGCGGCCGGCGGGGCCGCGGCCAGGGCCTGCGGTCCCGTCACCCCTGCCAGTCCGGTCAGGGCGAGCGTCAGGGCCAGGGTGAGACCCGCCGCCGGGCGGCCGGCGCGCTGTCGGTGCGTCATGGACCCAGCGAACCCCGCCGGGATGGCCGGGGCGCGCCCGGGTGCTCCGATGCGGTGAGCGGGTCATCACATCGGAGCACCCGGGGCGGGGCCGGGCGGGCGGGTCAGTCCTCCGTGGAGGACGACGGGTCCTTGCCGTGGTCGTCCCGCTTGTTGAACACCGTGACCTCGACGCGGTGGCCCGGGGTGGAGGCGTCCAGGGTGAGCGGCCCGTGCACGTCCTTGTCGGGGACCACGTACGCCTCGGGGACGTCGGTCTCCCACAGGTAGTACCGGCCGGCGGAGAGCGGGCCGAACTCGCACACCCCGGCGGAGTCGGTGGCGCAGCCCTCGCCGATGCGGCGGTCGGGGTTGATGCCGAGGGTCTGGAGGCCCGCGGTGCCGTTGGTCTCCCGCCACACCTCGAAGACCGCGCCGCGCAGCGGCCGCTTGGTCTTGGCGTCCTTCTTCAGCACGCGGATCGAGCCCTCGTACTCCTCCTCGCGCGTGTTGCGGACGGTCGTGGTGACGCCCTGGGCGGCGTTGTCGGCGGTGAGGACGACCGCCTCGCTGACCGGGGAGGCGGGGGGCTCGTACCCGTCGGGGGCCTGGGTCTCGCGCCAGTAGTAGGTGCCCGGGGGCACGGTGGCGCCGCAGCGGCCGTCGTCGGCGGTGACGCATTCGGCGGAGACCACCTCGTCGGGGGTGGCGCCGTCGGTCTGCAGGCCGGCGGTGCCGTTGGTCTCCCGCCACAGCTGGAAGCGGGCGCCGGCCAGCGCGGCCCCGGACTCCTCGTCGGTCTTGGCGACCCACAGCGAGCCCTCGACCGGCTCGGGCGGCTCGGTCCCGCAGTCGGGCAGGCTGCCGGTGAAGGGGTAGGCGTGGAACTCCTGGCCGAACCCGCCGGTCGTGCTCGGCCCGGTGTGGGTGAGGTCGCCCGCGGTGAAGAAGCGGCCGTTGACGCCGGGCAGCTGGACGGAGGTCTCGGAGGACGGCTCGGCGACCAGGGTGGAACCTTCGAGCGTGCCGGAGCCGTGCAGCCGTACGGTGCCGGCGTCGGGGAAGTTCCACAGCAGCCGGTGGCGCAGCCCGGCCGGGTAGCTGCCGTTGCTGAACGAGACGAGGGGGTCGTCGCCCAGCACGTTGACCAGCACGGTGGCGCCGTCCGGGATGCCGGTGAACCGGGCGAACACCTGCCCGCCGGCGGCGGTGGCCAGGTTGGTTCCGGCGGGGACGTTGAACACCTGGAGCGGGGAGCTGCCGTCTCCGGTGAACAGGGCCTCGGTGGGGCTGACCGCGACGGTGCCGGTGGCCGGCCGGGGCTGCCCGTCGACGCGCGCGTAGCACTTGCCGGCCGCGGTGAGCCGGGCGCGGATCCCGGCGTAGGGGAGGGCGGCGCCGGGGTCCTGGGTGAGGGCGCCGGTGACCGTGCCGGTGAGGGTGCCCGCGTAGCGGACCACCCCGCCGTCGGCGAGCAGGCGCTGGCCCGTGGCGACCCGGATGCTGCCGCCGACCGTGAGGAAGTCGGTGCCGTTCTCCGGCGGTACGCGGGAGCCGACGCCGGCGATGCCGATGTTGTAGACGTCGCTGGTGGTCGGGGAGCCCAGCTTCTCCATGTCGAAGTCGCCGAGCACGACGACCCGGCCCTCGGCCTCGGCCGCGCCCCGGCGCACGTTGAAGTCGTCCCCGACGAAGACGTTGACGGCGTTGTCCCGGCCGGTGTACGGGAGGTTGTTCGGCTCCGGCCAGAACGGCGGGCAGGAGCCCGGCACGCAGGGGCCCAGTCCGTCGGGCAGCGGGGCCCGCAGCGCCGCCGGCGCGGCCTGCGGGGCGGCGGCCCGGGCGGCGGTGGCGGCCGGGCCGGGGCCGTCGGCCGTGCCGACCGGGGCCGCCGCGAGGGCGGGGGCCGCCGCGGCGAGCACCGCGGTGAGCGCGAGGCCGAGCGGCCACGCCCTGGAGGGTGTCGTGCGACGTCCCCCGGCTGTCCTGACTGTCATGACACTCCGTCCGTTTCCCGCCGTCGGTGGCGCCCTGACAGGCTGGGCACACCGGGGCGCGGGACGGGAGCGGACACTCCCCCGTTACGGCAAACCGGTCACACCAATCACCCTCATGTCACCCTCGCCCGACCCTCGCCCGACCCTCGTCCCGCCCTCGTCCCGCCCTCAGGCGATCGCGGAGCCGGCGATCCAGTGCACCCAGGACATGTTCCAGCCGCCCAGCCCGTTGTCCGGAGCGACGGTCTTGTCCTCGGAGTTGACGACCTCGACCACGTCCCCGACGAGGGTCCGGTCGAAGAACCAGCCGGCCGGGGTGTCGGAGCCGCCGCCCTTGTCGTCGCGCAGGCCCACGCAGCCGTGGCTTGTGTTGGCGGAGCCGAAGGTGCTGGGGTGGGCCCAGTAGTTGCCGTGCAGGAAGGTGCCGGAGCTGGTGAGCCGTACGGCGTGCGGCACGTCGGGGATGTCGTACTCGCCCTTGCCGTCCTCGGCCGTGAAGCCGACGGTCGCCCCGTTCATGCGGGTGACGTCGAACATCTCTGTGACCACCATCTTGCCGTTGTAGGTGGGGGACTTCGGGGAGCCGGCGGTGACCGGGAGGGTGGAGAGGACCTCGCCGTCCCGCCGGACGGTCATGGTGTGCTCCTCGGCGTCCACCGTGGAGACCTGGTGCCGGCCCACGGTGAAGCGGACGGTCTTGTCCTGGATCCCGTACGAGCCGGGGGCGCCCTCGACGTCGCGCAGCCTGATGGCGACGGTGACCTCGGTCCCGGGCTTCCAGTACTCCTTGGGCCGGAAGTCCAGGCGGTCGCCGCCGAACCAGTGGCCGGAGACCTCCACCGCCGGCTTGGCGGTGACCGAGACGGCGCGTTCGACGTCGGCGCGGTTCTTGATGGACTTGCTGAACCGGAAGGAGACGATCATCCCGGTGCCGACGGTGGAGCGGTTCTCCGGCTTGAAGTAGCCGATGAAGCGCTCCTCGGGCACGTAGGTGGTGAAGGTGGTGTGCCGGGCCTGGCGGCGGTCGTGCCCGTCGACGGCCACCGCGTCCACGGTGTACTTGGCGGCCAGCGCGAGCTTCCCGTGCTCCGCGTCGGGGCTCCAGCTGAGGCCGTCGGGGGCGATCGTCCCGGGGACCTTCTCCTCCTGGGCATCCTCCACCTTGGTCACCACCACGCGTTCCAGTCTGCCCTCGGGGACGGACACGCTCAGCGGGCCGTCGGCCGGGACGGCCTTCGCGTTGTCCTCCGGAGTGATCCGGATGGCTTCCTCCGGGGACCGGGGTTTGCCCGGGAGCGCCACCTCCACCGGGGATCCGCCGTCCGCGGTGCAGCCGGAAAGTCCCCCCAGCAGCCCCGCCCACACCACCACGCCGGCCACGGCCGCCGCTGCCCGCCTCGCCCGCCCGGACGTCACAAGTCTCACGATCCTCCCAACGACGGGGGCCCGCCGGGGGAAACGTGGGCGTGGCCCACGTTCCTGGCAGCGCGGTCCGGGCAGAACAGTGGGGAGGACCAGATGGGGGCGGGCCCCGACCGGGACGCCGGGGCCGCACACCCTCCCCCGCCCGGCCTCCGACAGCCGTGGAGGCGGGCAGGTGTCCAGCGCAGCAGAAAAAGAGGTGGTGGAGGGCGGTCACATGGCGCCCGCACCCCGGGTGAACGGATCCGTACGGGCGTCCGCGCGCCCGGGGCCGCCGGTGTGGCCGGGGTCCTCGCATCCGCTGGGGGCGCGGTACCGGGCGGGCCCGGACGGGGTCGCGGGCACGAACTTCGCCCTGTGGGCGCAGGGCGCCGAGGCGGTGGAGCTGTGCCTGTTCGACGACCGGGGCGGCGAGACCCGGTGCGCGCTGACCGAGCTGACCCACGAGATCTGGCACGGCTTCGTGCCGGGGGTGCTGCCGGGCCGGCGGTACGGGTTCCGGGTGCACGGCCGCTGGGACCCGTGGACGGGCGCCCGGTACAACCCGGCGAAGCTGCTGCTGGACCCGTACGCGCGGGCCGTGGACGGGGACTTCACGCTGCCGCCGGAGGTCTACGGGCACGTCCGGGACTGGCCCCAGCAGTACATCGCGGACACCGTCCGGGACGACCGGGACTCCGCGCCGTTCGTGCCGAAGGGGGTGGTGGTCCACGATGACGACGACTGGGCGGACGACGTGCGGCCGAAGACCCCCTGGGCGGACTCGGTCATCTACGAGCTGCACGTGCGCGGGTTCACCATGCGGCACCCGGAGGTGCCGCCGGAGCTGCGCGGCACCTACGCGGGGCTGGCGCACCCGGCGGCGGTCGAGCACCTGACGCGGCTCGGGGTGACGGCGGTGGAGCTGCTGCCGGTGCACCAGTTCGCGCACGAGGACCACCTGCTGCGGCGGGGCCTGCGCAACTACTGGGGCTACAACTCGATCGGCTACTTCGCCCCGCACGCCGGGTACTCCTCCAGCGGGACGGCCGGGCAGCAGGTCGGCGAGTTCAAGCGGATGGTGCGGGCGCTGCACGCGGCCGGGATCGAGGTGATCCTGGACGTGGTCTACAACCACACCGCGGAGGCCGGCGAGCTCGGGCCCACGCTGTCGCTGCGCGGCGTCGACAACCGCGGCTACTACCGGCTCCAGCACGACCAGCGGCGGTACGCCGACTACACGGGCTGCGGGAACACCCTGCACGCGGGCCGGCCGCACGTGCTCCGGCTGATCACGGACTCGCTGCGGTACTGGGTGACGGAGATGGGGGTGGACGGCTTCCGCTTCGACCTGGCGGCGGCCCTGGCCCGCTCCATGCACGACGTGGACATGCTCTCGCCGTTCCTGGCCGTCATCGCCCAGGACCCGGTGCTGCGCCGGGTGAAGCTGATCGCCGAGCCGTGGGACGTGGGCTCGGGCGGCTACCAGGTGGGCGCGTTCCCGCCGCTGTGGACGGAATGGAACGACCGCTACCGGGACGCGGTGCGGGACTTCTGGCGTGGTGCACTGCCCGACGTACGGGACCTGGGGTACCGGCTGTCGGGGTCCAGCGACCTGTACGCGTGGGGCGGCAGGCGGCCGTACGCCTCGGTGAACTTCGTGACCGCCCACGACGGGTTCACCCTGCGGGACCTGGTGTCGTACGAGCGGAAGCACAACGAGGGCAACGGGGAGGGCAACCGGGACGGGACGAACGACAACCGGTCGTGGAACTGCGGGGCGGAGGGCGAGACGGACGACGTCCGGATCGCGGCGCTGCGCCGGCGGCAGCTGCGGAACCTGGTGACGACGCTGCTGCTGTCCACCGGGGTGCCGATGCTGGTGGCGGGGGACGAGTTCGGGCGCACCCAGGGCGGCAACAACAACGCGTACTGCCAGGACAACGAGACCGGCTGGGTGGACTGGTCGCTGCTGTCGGACCCGGGCTGGCAGAACCTGTTCGCGCTGACGCGGCGGGTGCTGGCGCTGCGGCGGAGGCATCCGGTGCTGCGGCGGCGGGCGTTCTTCTCGGGCCGGCCGCAGGGTGCGGACGGGCTGCGGGACCTGGCCTGGTTCACCCCGGCGGGGGCGGAGATGACGGAGCGGGACTGGTACGCGCCGGCGGCCTCGCTGGGGCTGTACCTGTCGGGGCGGGACATTCCGGGGCGGGACGAGCGGGGCCGGCAGGTGACGGACGACAGCTTCCTGGCGCTGCTGCACGCCGGCGACCGGCCGGTGTCCTGGGTCCTCCCGGGCCCGCCGTGGGCTTCCGCGTACGAGGTGGTGCTGGACACGTCCCGCGAGGAGCAGGCGACGGCGCCGGAGGCGGACTGCCGGGGCGGGCAGACCATCACCGTCCCGGCGCGCGCGGTCCTCCTGCTGCGGGTGGCCGGCTGAGGCCGCGCCGCCGTGCGGGCCCGGCATGATCCGAAAGACACGGCCTATGTCTCGACGTGGAGGAGCATCCGCTTCAGGAGGGCTGCGAGGGCGGCGGTCTCGGCGGGGGCGAAGGGTTCGAGCATGGCGACTTCGGCGAGGCCGCGCAGCCGCATCGCGGCGAGCCACCGCGCGCGGCCCTCCTCCGTCAGTTCGACGTCCACCCGCCGGCGGTCGTCGGCCGCCCTGAGCCGGCGGACCAGCCCGGAGTTCTCCAGGGTGTCCAGGCGGCCGGTCACCCCCGCCGGGGACAGCAGCAGTTCGGCGGCGAGCTCGGAGGGCGCGGCCCGCCAGGGTGCGCCGCGCGAGGCGAGCCGGTGCAGGGTCTCGAACTCGAAGGGCTGGAGCCCGGTCTCGGACAGGGCGCGCTCCTTGGCCCGCTGCACGTGCTTGGCCAGCAGCTGGATGCGGGTGATGACCTCCTCCGTGGGCACGTCGAACGGCACCTTGCCGCGCCATCGCGCGATGTGCCGGTCGACGGAGTCCTCGGTCCCGGTCCCGCTGCCTTGCTCGCTCATCCCGGCATTATCGCGTCACCCCAAGATATTTCGTTGACGAATGATTCGTCAGCGAAATATCTTCGCCCGGTGACACCGACCTCCCACCTGTGGCGGCTGCTCGCCGGCCGTACCTTCGCCGCCTTCGCCACCGCCCTCATCCCCACCACGCTCACCCTCGCCGTGGTCGGCACCGGCTCGGCCGGAGACCTCGGCCTCGTCCTGGCCTGCGAGATGGTCCCGATGCTGGTGCTGCTGCCGGTGGCCGGTGTGGCCGCCGACCGCTTCTCCGCCCGGCGGGTGGTGCTCGCCGCCGACCTCGTCCGGGCCGCCGCCCAACTCGCCATCGGCGCACTCCTGCTGACCGGGCCGGTCCGCGTGCCCGCGCTGGCCGCGCTGTCCGCCGTGACCGGCGCCGCGGTGGCCTTCGGCACCCCCGCGGCCCGGACGCTGGTGGCCGCCGTGGTCGCCGGACCCGAACGGCTGCGGGCCAACTCCCGGCTGATGGTGGCCCAGGGGCTGGCCTCGGTCGCCGGGCCGGGAGCCGCGGGCGCGCTGATGATGGGCATCGGGGCCGGCTGGTCCTCGCTGCTGACCGGAGCGCTGTTCGTCTGCTCCGCCGTCACCCTCGGCGGCCTGCGCACCCCGCGCCCGGCGCCGGCGCCCGGCGGCCGCCCCGGCTTCGCCGCCGAGCTGCGCGAGGGCTGGGCCGAGACCCGGCGGCACCCCTGGTTCCTCGCGAACGTGCTGGGCCACGGCGTCTGGCACCTGGCGGCCGGCCTGCTGCTCACCCTCGGCCCGCTGATCGCCGTGGAGTCCCTGGGCGGCGAGGCCGCCTGGGTGGTCGTGGCCCAGGCCGGAACCGTGGGCATGCTCGCCGGGGCCTGGGCGGCCGGACGACTGCCGGTGCGGCGGCCGCTGGTCTGGGTGGCCGTCACCTCGGCCGCCTTCGGCCTCCCGCTCGCCGCGCTCGGACTGCGCCTGCCGACCCCGGTGGTGGCGGCCGCGTACTTCCTGGGCCTGGGCGGAGTGGGACTCCTCAGCCCGCTCTGGGAGACCGTCATCCAGCAGCGGGTGCCCGCCGGGGCGCTCGGCCGGGTCGGCTCCTTCGACACCCTCATCTCCTTCGCCGCACGGCCGCTGGGGCTCGCCGCGGCGGCCCCGCTCGCCGCCGTCGCCGGGACCACCGGCCCGCTGCTGGTGGCCGCGGTGCTGGTGGCCGCCGCCAATCTGGGCGTGCTGCTGCTTCCGGACGTGCGGGAACATCCGGCACGGGAGCACACATTCGCCCTGCGATGATGTGTGCGACCGGGGAACGTGGCGGGGACGAGAAGTGCAAGGGGTGTGACCGGATGGCGAGTGTGGGGACCGCGCTGCGGGAACTGCGCGGGGCGCAGAAGTCGGCGAAGGGGGTGTCGCTCTACTCCCGGTTCGTCAACCGGCCGGCCGGGCGGTACCTGGCCGCCGGCTCGTACGCCCTGGGACTCACGCCGAACCAGGTGACGCTGGTCAGCGCCGCCTTCAGCTTCGCCGCGGTGGCCGCGGTCGCGCTGGCCGCGCCCTCCTGGGCGCTGGGCGCGGCGGTATGGGCCGCGCTGGCCGTCGGCTTCGCCTTCGACTCGGCGGACGGGCAGCTGGCCCGGCTGCGCGGCGGGGGCAGCGCGGCGGGCGAGTGGCTCGACCACGTGGTGGACGCCGCCAAGCTGACCGCGCTGCACACCTGTGTGCTGATCGCCTTCTACCGCTTCCCCGACGCGTACGGGACGGAGGCCGACGGCTGGCTCCTGGTGCCGCTCGGCTTCCAGTTCGCGGCCGTGGTCACCTTCTTCGGCGGACTGCTGACCGAGAAGCTGAAGCCGAAGCCCGCGCCGGGGGATCCCGCCGCCGCTCCCTCGACGCTGCGCGCGGTGGCACTGCTGCCGGTGGACTACGGCGTGTTCTGCCTGGTGTTCCTGCTGCTCGGCGGCGGGGAGCTGTTCGCCCTGGCCTACGCGGTACTGGGCGCGGTGGCGGCGCTGTTCCTGCTGGCGTTCCTGGCGAAGTGGTTCCGGGAGCTCAGCGCCGTTCGGCGGTGAGGGTCTCCGGGAGCGGCTCGGCGAGCGCGTCCAGTGCCCGGCGCAGCTGGGTGCTGGACGTGTGCACGGTGTAGGGGAAGTAGACGACGTCCACGCCGACGGCGGCGAAGTCGGCCTCCAGCTTGTCGCCCTTGGGCGTGCCCCGCCAGTCGTCGCCCTTGAAGATGACGTCGAAGCGGACCTGCTTCCAGGTCTCGACCTTGTCAGGCACCGTCTCGACGAAGGCGGCGTCGACGTACTTGACGCTGCGGACGATCTCCAGCCGCTCGACCAGCGGGATCATCGGGCGGCGGCCCTTGGCCAGTTCGGCCATCTCGTCGGAGACCACTCCGGCCACCAGGTAGTCGCACTGACTCCGGGCATGGCGGAGGATGTTGAGGTGTCCGATGTGGAACAGATCGTAGGCACCCGGCGCGTACCCCACGCGATAGGGCCTGCGCGCGGGCGCGCCAAGTTCGGACATGTCCTGCTCCGTCATCTGTTACCCCCCAGCGACCGCACCCCCCGGTGCGGTGGATTAGCAGACAATAGCGTGCACGTTCCGCCTCGTGCGGATGAACGATTAGGGTGGCGTGCGCATCGATCAGGGGGAAGGGGACTGTCAGTGTCCGCATCCGGTCACCGGCGCCTGCTGCTGGTTTCCACCAATTACGCTCCCGAGCACGCGGGCATCGGTCCGTACGCCACGCAAATCGCCGAACACTGGGCGAATTCAGGCCATGAGACGCACGTGTTGGCGGGCATGCCGCACTACCCCTCCTGGTCGCTGGAGCCGGAGTACAAGGGGGCGCTCCGGCGCACGGAACAGCGCGCTGGGGTCACCGTGCACCGGCGTGCGCACACCGTCCCGGCGCGGCAGACCGCGGTGAAGCGGGCCATGTTCGAAGGATCGATCCTGCTGCACGGGGCCGTGGCCCCGCCGCGGATCCCGAGGCCCGACGCGATCCTCGCCCAGATGCCCAGCCTGGCCGGCGGGGTGCTGGCCGCCCGGATGGCCGCGCGCTGGAAGGTCCCGTACGTCCCGGTGGTCCAGGACCTGATGGGCGCGGCCGCGGCGCAGAGCGGCATCAGCGGCGGCGACAAGGCCGCGGCGATCGCCGGGCGCGCGGAGGCGTACGCGCTGAAGCGGGCCACCCTGGTCGGCGTGATCCACGAGACCTTCGTCGACCGGGTGGTCGGCATGGGCGTGGACCCGGCGAGGATCCGCCTGGTGCCGAACTGGTCGCACGTCCCCTCCCCCACCAAACCGCGCGGCGAGACCCGCCGCCACCTGGGCTGGGCGCCCGGCCAGACGGTCGTCCTGCACTCGGGGAACATGGGGCTGAAGCAGGGACTGGAGGTCCTGGTGAACGCCGCCCGCCTCGACCCCGCCGTCCGGTACGTCCTGATGGGCGACGGGAGCCAGCGGGCCGCACTCGCACGGATGTCGGCCGACGTTCCGAACCTCGACATCATCCCCCCTGCGGGAGACGCGGACTTCCCCGATATCCTCGCGGCGGCGGACGTGCTCGCGGTCACGCAGCACGCGGCTGTGCTGGACATGAGCGTGCCGTCGAAACTCACCTCCTACTTCGCGGCCGGCCGGCCGGTCGTCGCCTCCGTGGCGGCCGAGGGCGGCACCGCGCAGGAGGTGGAGCGTTCGGGTGCCGGCGTGCTCGTACCGCCGGAGGACCCGAACGCGCTGCTGAAGGCCGTACGGTCGCTGGCCGAGGACCCGGAGGGCGCGGACGCGCTGGGTTCGGCCGGCCCCCGCCACGTGGCGGCGCACCTGAGCCGTGAGGCGGGCCTGGCCCGCATCGACGCACTGATCGACGAAGCACTGGGGGGAACCCGGCCGTGAACGACAAACACCGCCCGGTGGCGATAGCGGCCGAAGACGAGCCGGACCTCCTGCGGGACCAGTTCAAGCAGCTGCTGCGCTACCGCAGGCTGCTGGGCGCCGGAGTCGGCATCGGCCTGCTGGGCGGTGTCTACCTCGGCGTGTCCTCGGCCGACACCTATGTGGCGACCGCGGACGTGGTGCTCCGCACGCCGACCGACGACCCGTTCAACCCGTCCATCGCGGCGGACAAGACGGTGAACATCGGCTCGGAGCGGCAGACGGCGCTCAGCCGCTCCATCGCCGAGGAGGCGGCGAAGAAGCTGGGCATCGCGGACTCCGCGATCCCGGCGCTGCGCACCGGGCTGCAGGTGACCAACCCGCCGCAGTCCATGGTGCTGCGCTTCACCTACACCTCCGACAACCCGCGGGAAGCCGCCAAGCGCGCCAACGCGATGACGGAGGCGTACCTGTCGAGGCGCCAGGAGTCGCTGGACGCCACCCGCGACAAGATGGTCAAGAGCTACGAGAAGCAGCGCGACCCGATCGCCAAGCAGCTCGACGAGCTGGCCAGGGACATCGCCAGGATGCCGGCCGGTGCCGCCCGCGATGCCGCCGCCTCCCAGAAGACCGACCTGCAGAGCAAGGTCGGCCAGTTCAACGGGCAGATCTCCAAGCTGGACGCCCTGGACATGACCCCGGGCCGGATCACCACCAAGGCCACCCCGCCGTCCTCCTCCGACGGCCCCGGCCTGCCCATGTCGCTGGCCCTGGGCGCGGCCGTGGGCCTGGCGCTCGGCCTGCTCGCGGCCTGGGTGCGGCTGGTCTTCGACCCGGCGCCGCGCTCCGACGGCGACGTCTCGCGGGCCCTGCGGGCACCCGTCCTGGGCTCGCTGCCGCGGGACAAGAGCGCCGGCGGGCCGCTGCTGGCGGCCGGTGAGGAAGACCCGCGGCTGGCGGAGGAGTTCCGCTCGGTGGCCTTCCGCCTCGCCTACGACTCCCGCTTCGCCGACCGGCGCCGCCTGCTCGTGGTGGCCCCGCGCGGCAGCAGCGAGATCGCCGCCGCGGTCGCCGTGAACCTGGCCGCCTCCTTCGCGGAGACCGGCAAGGACGTCCTGCTGATCGAGGCCGACCTGCGCACGCCGGTGCTGGCCAGCCAGCTGCCCACCGACGCGGGCGGCCGTACCCGGTGGAGCCAGATGCCGGGCGGGCCGGGCCAGAACGCGGCCGGGCAGGGCGAGTCGGACTGGCCGGAAGGCCGCCAGCTGGTCGTGGACGCCGGCGAGTCCGGTTCCTTCGACCTGATCCCCGGCGACCGGGTCCGCAACGTGGCCCGCGCGCTCACCTCCGCGCGCGCCTCCCGCCTGATCTCCGAGGCCGACTCCCCCAACTCCACGGTGGTCGTGCTCGCCCCGCCGGTCCTCTCGTACGCGGACGCCCTCGCGCTCGTCGACCGGGTGGACGGCGTCCTGGTGGTCGCCGACCCGCGGGCGGTGCACCGCACCGACCTGGCCCGGATCCGCGAGCTCATCACCGGCGCGGGCGGCACCGTCCTGGGCGCGGTGCTGCACGGTCCGCAGCCGGGCGAGAAGAAGAGCGGCGGCGGTACCCGCCGCGGCAAGCGGACTCCCGGCAACGCCCCCGCGGCCACTCCTGCCCCGGCACCGGCCCCGGCTCCGCGTCCGCGGCAGACCCTGCCCCCCGAGCAGCACATCCCGGGTGACGGCACCGACACGGTGGCGCTGCGGACGGTCCGCACGGGCCGGCGGTGAGCGGACGTCGCGGTATCGCGGCCCTCGCCTCGGTCCTGGACCAGGCGGCGTCCAGCGCCACCAACATCCTGGTGCTGGTGCTGGCGGCCCGCCTGTCCTCGGCGTCGGGCTTCGCCGCCTTCTCGATGGTCTACGTCACCTTCACCGTCCTGCTGGGCCTGAACATGGCGTACGTCGGCCAGACGGTCGTCCTGGAGAAGGCGGAGGAGCGCCTCGGCACGGTCTGCCGCTCGGCGGTCGCGTTCAGCGCCCTCGCGTCGTTCGCGGCCGGCATCGCCCTGGCCTGCGCCGGCGCGCTGCTCCCCGGTGCGACGGGCGGGGCCTTCGAGGCCCTCGGCATGGTCCTCCCCCTGGTCCTGCTCCAGGACGGCCTCCGCTACTGCTTCTCGGCCCTGCGCACCCCGCAGCGGGCCCTCGCGGCGGACACCCTCCGCCTGGCCTGCGTGGTCGCGGCCCTGCTGTCCCTCCCGTCCGGGACCTCGGCCGCGGAACTGGTCCGGGTCTGGGGCCTGTCGGCGGTCCCCGCGCTCCTCCTCGGCCTGGTCCTGCTGCGGCCGTACGTACGGGGGGCGCGCACGGACCTGGCCCCCTACCTGCGCCGGGGGCACCTCGGGCAGCGCTTCGTCGTGGAGTACGCGGTGGGCCAGGGCTCCAGCCAGGTGGCCGTCCTCGGTCTGGGTGCCTTCGCCACCCCCCTCGCGGTGGGTGCCCTGCGCGGCGCGACCACCCTCTTCGGCCCGCTGAACGTCCTGTTCAACTCGGCGAACGCCTTCGCCCCGCCCTTCCTGAACCGCCTCGCGGGCAAGCGGGCCGTCGTACGGGCGACCCTGACGCTGGGCCTGGCCCTGGCGGCGCTGGCGGCCACGGTGGCCGCGGGCCTCTATGCCCTCCCCGACTCCTGGGGCCGCGAACTCCTGGGCGAGACCTGGCCGGCGGCCGCCGCCCTGCTCCCCGCCACCGGCACCCAGTACGCGGTGATGGCCCTGGGTACCTGCGCCCTGCTGACCCTGCGCGTCCTGGACCCCAAGGCCACCCTCTCGGTGCAGGTCGTGTTCTCGCTGCTCTCGGTGGCCTTCCTGCTGGCGGGCTACGCCGCCTGGGGCGCCCAGGGCGCCGCCTGGGGCCTGGCCCTGGGCTCGGCCCTGAAGGCCACGGCCGCCTGGTGGCGCGTCAGCCGCCTCTCACCCGCTCCGGCCGAGGCCGGGAGGGCCCTGCCGGACCCGGTGTGAGGTGCCCGCCCCACGGGGTCAGCGGAGCGTCTTGTTCTTGTCCGTGCGGTACGTCGCCACCAGGGCGAGGCACAGGGCGGCGATGGCGACGCGGCCCGAGGCCTGGAGGAGGGGTCCGCGCAGCAGGATGAAGGAGTAGCCCGCGACCAGGGGGACGACCACCGAGATCAGCGAGCCCGACGGGGTGCTGCGTCTGGCGCGTTTCGCGTAGCGGCGGTCCACCCGGGCGGCGGCGTAGCCCATGGCCGTCAGGCCGGCGGTCATGCCGAAACCGCCGAAGTCGATCCACAGCTCCGCCCAGATCGGGGAGGAGAGGTTGGTGTTGACCGTGCCCATCCACTGGCCGACCATCACGCCGGTGTCCCGCGGCTTGTCCGGCCAGACCGAGCGCGGCACCGCGAAGAAGACGGAGCCCGCGAGCTGGCGGCCGTAGAGGTGGCCGGGGCCGGAGTCGACGTAGGTGATGGTGTTGGCGAACATGCCGATCTGGTCGTAGTCCTTCAGGGCCATCGGCTCCAGGAAGGACGTCGTCTCGACCGGCTTGTAGTTCTTCTCGTCGTACCGGAAGCGGTCCGCGAACGGGAAGACGAGGAGGGCGATCACCACGGCCATGGAGAGTGCCACCCGGTACATCGCCGCGCTCACCGGGAAGACGGTGAAGAGCATCGCGAACATGACCGTCAGGAACCAGTAGCGGGGGTTCGAGATGGGGTTGTTGACGATCAGGTTGAGCATGCACAGCGCCGCCCAGGTGGCGATGATCACCGGCTTGCGGCGGGCGTAGACGGAGGTGACCAGCCACCGGGTGTAGAGCAGCCAGGCGAGCAGCGCCGGGACGGTGCCGAAGCCGCGCAGGAACGCCTGCCCGGCCTGGCTGTCGCCGTTGGAGACGCCCGCCTCCTCGATGCCCGCGATGATCTCCTGGCGGCTGCTGAAGAAGACGGCCGGGCCGCCCAGCTTCATGATGAACACGCCGCTGCACAGGAAGGCCAGGACGGTGAGCAGCTGGAGGCGGCGGCGGTGCGCCATCACCGGCCGCGGTTCCCTGCGCGTGCCGAACACCCCGCCGGCCGGCCGGTGCCGGGCCAGCAGCACGCCCACGTCGAAGGCGATGCAGCCGATCAGCACCAGGGCGACGGCCCACGCGAGGTCGGAACGCGGGCCGACCACGGGGGTCGGGACCTGCCCGAGCACCGCCTGGGCCAGCGGGGCCACGCCCATCGCCATGTAGACGAACAGCCAGAAGGAGCCCTGCAGCAGCTTGCGGCGGCTGGTGAGGACCATCGCGGAGAGCCGGCCGCCCGCGTACATGGTGAGCGCGAGCTGCAGCCAGAACGCGGCGTCGTCGAGGCCGGCGCCGGGCTGCACGGCCACGAACAGCGGCAGGAAGACGGTGAAGCCCAGGGCGAGCGGCACCGACAGCGCGCGGGAGAGCAGGGTGCGCGGGGTGGTGGGCGGGCCCCACTGGGAGGGGTCCTCCTGCGGCACCGGCACCGGGGCGCGCGGCGGCGGCGGCTTGCGTATGTCCGTTGCCACCGTGCCTGCCCCCACCCCTGTGCGATGTCCGGGCGCAGTCTAGTCTGAGCGGGCGGCGCCCGGGGAGGCGCCGCCCGGGGGCCGAGCTCGAAGGGGGGCCAGTGCCGCGCGATCTGACGGCCTTCACGCTGGCCGGTTACGACAAGGGACGCGGGTTCGTCACGCAGGCGCTGTGGTTCGCCGTGATGAACACGGTCTTCATGGCCTGGTTCTGCCCGGCCCGGCTGCGCGTCGCCCTGCTGCGCGCCTTCGGGGCGAAGATCGGCGAGGGCGTGTTCATCCGCCACAAGGTGCGCGTGCTGTGGCCGTGGAAGCTGACGGTCGGCGACCACAGCTGGATCGGCGAGGGCGCCTGGCTGCTGAACCTGGAGCCGGTGACCATAGGCGCCCACGTGTGCGTCTCGCAGGAGGCCGTGCTCTGCGCCGGCTCGCACGACCACCGCGCCGCCGACTTCCGCTACCGCAACGGCCCGGTCACCGTCGAGGACGGTGCCTGGGTGGCCGTACGGGCGACCGTGCTGGCCGGGGTGACGATCGGCCGGCACGCGGTCGCGGGCGCCGGGGCCGTCGTCCACAAGGACCTGCCCGAGCTGACCCTGCAGACCGCGGACGGCTCCCGCCGGCCGGTGGAGGAGCCCAAGTGAGAGTGCTGCACGCGGTCACCCTGCACTCGCCGCAGAATGCTTTCGGCGGCCCGGTGCGGGTGGCTCTGAACCTGTCCAAGGGGCTGCGCGAACGCGGCCACGAGGCCCGCCTGCTGGCGCTCGGCGAAGGCTTCGGCGACCCCTGGCCCACCGATGTGGAGGGTGTCCCGGCCACGCTGTTCCCGGCCCGCCGGCTGCTGCCGCTGGGCTTCTCCGGGATGACCTCCCCCGCGCTGCTGGCGAGGGCGGGGCGGCTGGTGCGGGACGCGGACGTGGTGCACGTGCACCTGGCCCGCGACCTGGTGACCCTTCCGGTGGCACTGGCGGCCCTGCGGGCAGGGCGGCCGCTGGTACTGCAGACCCACGGCATGGTGGACCCGAGCGGCAAGGCCCTGGCGAAGGTGCTGGACGCGCTGGCGGTCCGCCGGCTGCTGCGCGGGGCGGGCGCGGTGCTGTACCTGACCGGGCACGAGAAGCAGGGGCTGGAGGCCGTGGTCGGCGGGGCGCTGCCGCAGGCGGTCCGGCTGGTCAACGGCACCCCCGCGCAGGAGGAGCGGCCGCCGCCGGCGGGTCCGCCGCGGATCCTGTACGCGGCGCGGCTGCAGGCCCGCAAGCGGCCGGTGGACTTCGTGGACGCGGTGCCGGAGATCCTCCGCGCGCACCCGGACGCCGAGTTCACGGTGGCCGGCCCGGACGAGGGCGAGCAGGCCGCCGTCCTGCGCAGGATCGCGGAACTGGGCGTGGCGGACCGGGTGTCCGTACCGGGGCCGCTGAGCGGGCGGAACGTGCTGCGGGAGCTGCGCCGGGCGCACGTGTACGTGCTGCCGTCGGTGGACGAGCCGTTCCCGATGTCGGTGCTGGAGGCGCTGTCGGTGGGCGTGCCCGCGGTGGTGACCCACTCCAACGGCCTGGCCCGGGACATCGCGGAGGCGGGCGCCGGTCACGCCGTCACCCCGGGACCCGAGGGGGTCGCCGGGGCGGTCCTGGACCTGCTGGACCCGGAGGCGAACCGGGCGGCGTCGCTGGCCGCGCGGAAGCTGGCGGCCGAGTCGTTCTCGATGGACGCGGTGCTGGACACGCTGCTGTCCGTGTACGGGGGGCTGGGGCGGGGCGGGAACGCCTGATCGGGGCCGACTTGTCGGGCACCCTGGTCGGGGCCGACTGATCGGGACCGCCTGCATCTGACGGCCCGGCCTCGGCCGACGACGGGTCAGGCGGCCCGTCAGACGCGGCGGGTCAGGCGCGGCGGGTCAGGCGCGGCGGGTCAGGCGCGGCGGATGAGGATGTCGCCGTAGCCGCTGCGGATCCGGATCTCCGCGGTCTCGTCGGTGGCGGCGGGACCGGCGGTGGCACCCAGGTCGTTGTGCAGGGCCCCGAAGTCGGTGTGGGCGTCGAGCCAGGCCGCGGTGGCCCGGCGGATGCCGACCTCCACCTCGCCGACGCCGGTCTCCAGGACCACCCGGCCGCGCGCGACCTCCCCGATCCGGATCGCGCCGTTGGAGGAGCGGGCCTCGACGCCCGCCCCGGCGGTGCCGACGGTGATCGGGCCGTTGGAGGACTTGGCGCGCAGCTCTCCGTCGACGGCGCCGAGCAGGGTCTCGCCGTTCCCGTTGCCGACGAGGGCGCGGCCGGCGATGCTCGCGACCTCGGTCCGGCCCGAGCCGGTGATGTCGGCGTCGCCGCCGACCTCGCCGACGCGGATGTCGCCGTGCTCGTTGCGGAGGTTGACGTGGTGGGCCGCCTCGACCCGGAGGTCGCCGGAGGCGGTCTTCAGCCGGCAGTCGCCGAGCGGGCCGGCGGTGACGATGTCGCCGACGGCGGTCACCGCGTCGACGTGGGAGCCGGCGGGCAGTTCGACGGCCACCTCCAGGGAGGGCGAGCGGCCGAACAGGACGCGCTTGCCGGGACCGCGGACGGTGAGGACTCCCCCGGCGAACGAGACCCGGGTGGCCTCGGCGGCGCGTACGTCGGCGTCGCTGCCGGGCCTGCCGGGGTTCACCGTGACCACGGTCTCCGGGCGCTTGCCCGCGGTGATCCGGATCGAGCCGACCTCGATGTCGACGGTGGCGGTGATGGCGTCGGGCGTGGCGAAAGAAGGCATGGCCGTGCCGTCCTTTGGGCTCGGTGGGGTGGGCAGTGGGCGGCGGCCGCAGCTGCGGGGTGCGCTCGCGGGTGCTTCTGCGGCCGGGCCGCCGGTGTCACGCGTGCGCCGCCGCGGGCGCCGGGCCGGCCCCGCAGGTCAGCGGACCCAGCCGGTGAAGCCCTGTTCGCCCCGGCGGAAGCGGGCGGGTGCGGCCGGGGCCGCGGGCTGCAGGGCGGTGGCGGCGGCCCGTACCAGCCAGGCGTTGACGGAGAGGCCTTCCGCGGCGGCGGCCTCCTCGACCCGGGCCTTGAGGTGGGCGGGGAGCCGGAAGTTGATGCGGGCGGTGGTGCCGTCCTCGGCGTCGGCGGGTACGACCGGCACCGGCGGCGGGGCCGGCGCGGCGGGCGGGGCGCTCTCGGCCCCCGTGCCGGGCGGCGGGGCGGTGACGACGAACTCGGGGTCCAGGCCCCGCAGCCGTACGTCGACCGAGCCTGGCGCCAGTTCCCGGGTGACCTCGACCATGGCGGCCGAGAGGGCGTTCAGGAGGGTGAGCCGGGCGGCGGACTCCAGCGGGGCGGTGAGCCGCTCCGCGAGGGCCCGGGCTTCGTCCCCGCCGGCGTTCGCGGCGACGGCGAGCTCCTGGCGGAGGTGGTCGACGTAGGGGGTGAGGTCCATGAGCCATGATGGCACGGGAGTGGCGCCATATGCAAGCCTTGCTGGCGCCACGCTGGCGCCGCAGTGGCACCTCGATATGGCGCCGTTGACGAGTGCGGGTCCGCTGGTGCTTTCCGCGCTCCGCACGGGACCCGGGTGCGCGGACGCCGAAGCCCCCCGGCCCGGTGGGGCGGGGGGCTTCGGTGTGGTCAGGTCAGGCCGGGAGCCAGGCGTAGCAGCCGGCCGAGACGAACTCGGCGGTGCCCGCCGGGATCTTCGCCGTGACCGGGGCGCCCGGCTTGGCACCCGTGTCGGGGCCGGAGGCCAGGACCGCGCCGTTCGCCGACTTCGCCTGCCAGGAGCACGACGCGGTCGGGGTCGCCGCACGGTAGGTGCCGGCCGCCGGGGACTTGCGGGTGCCGTCCCCGAAGCCCTTCTCCGCCGCCGCCAGCACCGGCTTCTGCTCCGGGCAGAGGTAGGTGACCGCGTCCTTGGCACCCACGATCTCGCCCGAGACGATCGCCGCCACCGCGGCGTTCCTGTCGCGCTTCGCCGTGCGCTCGATGCGCTGGCACGAATCCTGCCCGGTCTGCAGCACCGCCGCCGGGTCCGTCTTCTCCGGCACCCGGCCGCTCAGGTACTTCTTCTCGTTGTCCTTGAAGGAACCCGTGGCCGGCGTCAGCTTCGCGTCCGGCAGCACCGGACCGGTCGGCTTCGCCGCCGGCGGGGTCGGCACCGCCGGGGCGGCGGAGGAGTCCGCCGGGTCCGGGACGGAGGAGGCGGCCGGAGGCTTCGGCTTCGCCTCCGCGGCCGGCTCGTCCCCGCCCGAGCTGCAGGCGGTGAGGGACAGGGACAGGACGGTGGCCAGCAGAACAGCAGCCGCTGCCGGGCGTCGGTACATCACAGGGCTCCCGTGTTACTGGTGGGGCGGGGTGGGGCAGGTGTGGCGAGGTGTGCCGAGAGGCTGAGCATCCGCGTACGGAGACGGGACCACCGCCGTGGTCGCCGCCGCCGGAACCATGACGCGGCGCCAGGTCGAAGCGATGGGCCAC
>NZ_JBFBGR010000049.1:0-49758 GCF_040684755.1 Streptomyces sp. NPDC089799
CGGGGCCGATGCGGGCCGGAGGTGTGGGGCACACTGCCTTGGTTGGGCCCGCCGGCCTAGCGGAGGGCGGGTCGGGGCGGATCGGCCGATCGGATGACGGGAGGGTCGGCCTGGCGGTGGCGGAGGGAGGGACGGCGGGGGGACCGGCCGGCCCGGCCGGCCGGGCCACGATGGGGGCATGAACCCGCACGACCGACTGCTGCTCGATGCCGCCAGGGCCGGGGACACCGGGGCGGTGAGCGCCGCGCTCGCCGCCGGTGCTTCCCCGGAGGCCCGCGACGAGGACCTCCGCACACCGCTCCTGCTCGCGGTCCTCGGCGACCACATCGCGGTCGCCGAGCTCCTGGTGGCCGCGGGCGCCGACCCCAATGCCCCCGATGCCCGCGAGGACAGCCCCTGGCTGGTCACCGGGGTCACCGGCAGCGTCCGCATGATGCGGGTCCTGCTCCCGGCCGGCCCGGATCTCACGCAGCGCAACCGGTTCGGGGGGATCTCGCTCATTCCGGCCGCCGAGCGCGGGCACGTCGGGTACGTGCGCGCCGTGCTGGCCGAGACCGACGTCGACGTGGACCACGTCAACCGGCTCGGCTGGACCGCGCTCCTGGAGGCGGTCATCCTCGGCGACGGCGATTTCCGCCACGAGGAGGTCGTACGCCTGCTGCTCGGGGCCGGAGCGGACCCGTGGCTCGGTGATTCCAAGGGCGTGACGCCGTACGAGCACGCCGTGCGGCGCGGCTTCGACGGGCTGGCGCGGCTCCTGCGCGTGGCGCAGGAGGACGGCTCCGGTGGGGAGCGGTGATGAGGCTTCGGAGCAGGGCGGCGCCGGCTGTCGTCGCCGCCGTTGCCGTGCTGCTGGGGGGCTGCAGCCCGGTCGGCGCCGATGACGCGAGTGCCGGTCCTGCTGTTTCGCCCGCGCCCGCTCCCGTCGGGACTCCGTTGCCCACCGGGCAGCCCACTCCCGGAGGGACGCTGCTCGTCGCGGATTTCGGTGCCGACACCGTCACCTTCGTCGATCCTGAGCGCGGTGCGGTCGGATCCGTGCCCGTGGGGACTGCGCCGTACGGGCTGGCCGTCGGGCCGGACGGTCTCGCCTGGGTGGCCACGGCCGAGGGCGTCGTGGTCGTCGACACGAGGGCGCGGACGCGCGTGGCCCGGATTCCGTACGCCACGGGCGCCCGTACCGGCCCCGTCACCACCGGTGAGTACCGTGGCGGCGGCATGGGGATCGCGGTCGCGCCGGACGGCTCGCGGGTCTACGTCGGCGTCAACGTCCCCGGCCGCCGCGGTGTGCTGGAGGTGATCGACACCGCCGCCGGCAAGGTCACCGCCACCGTGCCGGTCGGCCGTCGTCCCTTCGACGTCGACGTCGCCCGCGATGGTGCCGAGGTGTACGTGACCGGCCACGATTCCTTCGATGTCACGGTGGTCGCGGCGGCCGGCCTGGCCACGAGCCGTATCGAGGTCGCCCCCTACGGCACCGAGGGCGGCCTCGCCTCATGGCTCAAGCCGCACTACGCGGTCGTACGCCCCGGCGACGGCCGACTGCTGCTGCCGTTCGAGGGGGAGCGGCTGGCCGTGGTCGACCCCCGCAGCGGCGCCGTGGCCGTGGAACCGATGACGGCCGACACGCATCAGCACGGCACCGCCCTCACCGCCGACGGCCGTCTGCTCGTCGTGGGCACGGGCGCCGTGCAGGAGGGCGAGGGCCCGTCCCTGACCGTGCGGTCACCCGATGGCACCGAGCGCGTGTACCCGCTGGACGGGCCGCACGAGGACGTCGCGGTCTCCCGCGACGGCCGGACGGCGTACGTCACCGGCGGGTACACCCGCGAGGGTCACTGGAACGGACTCACCGTCGTGGACCTGGCCGACGGGTCCTCCCGCCGCCTCGCCGCCGGCATCCGCCCCCTGGGCATCGCAGTGCTCTAGTCCGCCCGGCGGCCGGGGGCTGCTCCGTCGGCGGCCCCCGGTTTGGGCGGGGCCGGGACGGGCAGACGGGCGGTGCCGGCCCCTGCACCAAGTGGCCGAGAGGCGGTGGCGTGCGTGCGGAAGCTGAGTACGCTGCGAATCATGACGGGTCAACCGGATCACCCCCCGGGTCCGCTGTGGACCGGTAGCGCGCACAACCGCGGGCAGTGGCTGCTCGCCGGCGTGGGCGTCGCCTGCATCGTTCTCGGTGTGGAGCTCGCCGTCGGCTCCTCCTGGACCGCCGGCACCGTGGCGATGGCCATGGCCGTCGTCGGCTGCCTGGCCGTCGGCCTGCTGATCCTCTACGGGACGCTGGCCTTCGTGCACGTCCACGTCACCGTCGACGCCGAGGCGGTGGAGGTGCGCTGTGGCCACGTCGGCCTGCCGCGGCGCCGGATTCGCCTCGCCCGCATCAGCGCGGCGGAGTTCCTGCCCAGCGTCACCCCGCAGCAGTGGGGCGGCTGGGGTCTGCGCTGGCGGCCCGAGCGGGGCATGTGCGTGGTGATCCGCCGGGGCGAGGCCCTGGAACTGCGGCTGGACGACGGGAAGCTCTTCACCGTGACGGTGGACGACGCCGAGAACGCGGTCCGGGTCATCCGCGCCCACCTGCGCGCCCTCGCCCCGTGACACCGGCGCAGTGCGGCGGTCGGCGGGCGGCGGCTTCGGAGGGCACAGCCCGGGGACGTACACTCCGCGAATGAGCAGCAGTGCCCCCCGCGTGGTCGACAACGAGCCACCTCAGCCCCCGCCCGGAACCGCCACCGGAAGCGCCGACAGCGCCGGTCCCGGAACCCCAGTCGGTACCGGCGGTGGCCTCCCGGACCGGCTGCGCGCCGCACGTGCCACGGCCCCGCTCCTGCGCGCCGCCGGCGCCCTGCTCTCCGGCGGGCTCCTCTACCTGAGCTTCCCGCCCCGCCCCCTGTGGTGGATCGCCCCCTTCGCCCTCGCCCTGCTCGCCGGCTGTCTGTACGGGCGCCGCGCCCGCGCCGGCTTCGGCCTCGGGCTCCTCGCCGGCCTCGGCTTCCTGCTGCCGCTGCTCGTGTGGACCGGCGAGGAGGTCGGGCCGGTGCCGTGGCTCGCGCTGTCCGCCGTGGAAGCCCTCTTCATCGGCCTGACCGGCCTCGGCATCGCCCTGGTCAGCCGCCTCCCCGCGTGGCCGCTGTTCGCCGCCGCGGTGTGGATCGCGGGCGAGGCGCTCCGCGCCCGGGTCCCGTTCGGCGGGTTCCCCTGGGGCAAGCTCGCCTACGGCCAGGCCGACGGCGTGTTCGTGCCACTCGCCGCGCTGGGCGGCACCCCGCTGCTGTCGTTCGCCGTCGCCCTGTGCGGGTTCTCCCTGTACGCCGTCCTGCGCGCGGCCCGCAGCCACCCCCGCCGGGCCACCGCCGCGCTCGCCGTCCTCGGGGTGGCCGCCCCGCTCGGCGCGGCCCTCGCCGCCCGCCCGCTGGTGTCCGACGACGCCCAGGACGGCACCGTCACCGCCGCCGTCATCCAGGGCAACGTCCCCCGCCTCGGCCTCGACTTCAACTCCCAGCGCCGCCGCGTCCTCGACAACCACGCGCAGCGCACCGTGCAGCTCGCCCAGGACGTGAGGGCCGGCCGTGCCCCCAGGCCCGACTTCGTGGTCTGGCCGGAGAACTCCTCCGACCTGGACCCGTTCGCCGAGTCCGACGCCTACGCGGTGATCGACAACGCGGTCAAGGCGATCGGCGTGCCCGTCGCGATCGGCTCCGTCCTCGAACCCGCGGACCGGCCCACCCTGCGCAACACCATGATCCTCTGGGATCCGGTCAAGGGCCCCACCACCACCTACGACAAGCGGAAGATCCAGCCCTTCGGGGAGCGGATCCCGATGCGGTCCGTGGTCCGGCTGTTCAGCTCCGACGTGGACCGGGTCCGGCGCGACTTCGGCCCGGGCAAGGAGCCCGGCGTGTTCGACATGGCGGGCAGCCGGGTCGGCATGGTCACCTGCTTCGAGGCCGCCTTCGACGACGCCGTCCGGTCCACCGTCCGGGCCGGCGCGCAGGTGATCGCGGTCCCCAGCAACAACGCCACCTTCGGCCGCTCCCAGATGACCTACCAGCAGCTGGCCATGGACCGGGTCCGCGCCGTCGAACACAGCCGAACCGTCCTGGTGCCGGTGACCAGCGGCGTCAGCGCCGTCATCCGGCCCGACGGCAAGGTCGTCGCGCAGACGAAGATGTTCACCCCCGACGCCCTGGTCGTCCGGATCCCGCTGCGGTCCGGCCAGACCCCGGCCACCCGCCTGGGCCCGGCCCCCGAGTACGCCCTCCTGGCTGTTGCAGCGGCCGGCTTCGTGCTCCTCGCGGTGCGTCACCGCCGCGCCCGGAACGCCGCGTAGGGTCGGGGGATGAGCACTCCCGAGTACATCCGCCGGATCCGGGCCACCGCCGGGCACCAGCTGCTCCTGCTGCCCGGCGTGACCGCCGTCGTCTTCGACGACGAGGGCCGGGTGCTGCTGGGGCGCAGGGCCGACACCGGACACTGGTCCGTGATCGGGGGCATCGTCGAACCGGACGAGCAGCCCGCGGTGACCGCGGTCCGCGAGGTGTACGAGGAGACCGCCGTACGGTGCGAGGCGGAGCGGGTGGTGCTGGTGGAGATGCTGCCGCCCGTCACCTATCCCAACGGGGACGTCTGCCAGTTCCTCGACACCACCATCCGCTGCCGCGCGACCGGCGGCGAGGCCCGGGTCAACGACGCGGAATCGCTGGACGTGGGCTGGTTCGCGGTGGACGACCTGCCCCGGCTGCACCCGTTCGCCACCCGGCGGATCCGGCAGGCCCTCAAGGACGACCCCACCTGGTTCGAGCCCGCCGCCGCACCCGCGGCGGGCACCGCATGAGCGGACCCGCGCGTACCGCCTGGCCGAGGTGGGCGCTGTCGAGCGCCCTGCGCTACCTACCGGTGTTCCCGGTGGGCTGGACGGCGGGGGCGTTGTGCACCGCGCCGCTCGAGGACGGCCCGTACGGCCCGGCCTTCGCGGAGCTGTGGCGGGCCATGCCCGGCTTCGCCGCGGTCTTCGGCGGGGGTTCCCTGGTCCTCCTGCTGCTGTGCGGCCGGTGGCGGCACGGGGAACAGGCGCTGTTCCGGCCGGCGGCGGGCATGGTGGCCTGCCTGCCGCTGTTCCCGCTGCTGTTCTTCTCGCCGCTGATCGTCGTGGTGCTGTCCGCCGCGCACCTGGCGTACGCGCTGACGGTCATGCCGGCGTACGGGCCGGGCCCGGGCGTGCTGCGCGCCCTGCGGGAGGGCGTCGCCGAGGCCTTCCCTCCGGCGCCGCCGTTGCGCGACTGACCCGCCCCGGCGCCGGGCTCAGGGGCGGGTCGGTCGCGGCCGGTCAGGTCCGGCGGGTCAGTCCTGCTCCCCGCCGATGTTCACCATCCACGTGACGCCGAACCTGTCCGTGCACATGCCGAACACGTCGCCCCACATCTGCTTCTCCAGCGGCACGGCCACGGTGCCGCCGGCCCGCAGCCTGTCCCAGTAGCCGCGCAGCTCGTCCGCGTCGTCGCCGCTGAGGCTCACCGCGAAGTCGTTGCCGGACCTGTGTTCCGTACCCGGCGGGTTGTCGGCGCACATCAGCGTGAATCCGCCGGGCGTCTCCAGCATGCCGTGCATGATCCGGTCGCCGTATCCGGGAGGTGCCTCCGCCCCGAAGTCGCCGTAGGTGTGGACGGACAGGCTGCCGCCGAGGGCCTCCTGGTAGAACTCCAGCGCCTGCTTCGCGTCGCCGGCGAAGCTGATGTAGGGGTTGAGCCGCGATGCCAAGGTGGTGTCCTTCCCGTTCGTGTCGCGACACAGACCAGCACAAGGGCATCGGGGCGGGGATCACGGCTCGCCTTTCCGGCACGGACTTCCCTCCGATGACCGACCGTCCGCCCGTAGGAGCAGTTCGCGGGCCGCAAGGCCCAGCACGGCGCTGTACGAAACGTCCGGGTCGGTGCCGCCGCCCTCGTGGCCGCCGAGCACGCCCGCCAGGGCTCCGTCCACCAGCCACGGGCTGCCGCTGGTGCCCCCGCTGAGGTCCGGGCACTCGATGCGGCGCTGGGCGGGTGACCACAGGCTGGTCTCGTTGGTGCAGCTCAGCGGGGATTCGCGCGAGCTCGGGTAGCCGAGGACCGTGACCACCGCGTCGGCCGGCTGGTCGGGGGCGACCGGGAAGCCGCCGACCACGTCCTCGATCCGCCGGCCGTCCAGCGGGGCCACGGTGGCGAAGGCGACGTCGGCGTCGGGGTCCTCCGCCTCCGTCCAGGCGGGTGCGGCCTCCGCCCCGGTGAGCCGCCACACCCCGTACGGGGTGGCGCCGTCGCGGTAGCCGGGGACGAAGACGGTGGCGTCCACGTCGCCCAGGCAGTGTGCGGCGGTGGCGATCACGTCGCGGTCCGCGCTGTGCACCACGGAGGCGGTACAGAAGTGGCCGCCGTCGGTTCCGCCCGCGAACAGCGTGCCCACCCGGTCGGCGACGCCGCCCGGAGCTGCCACGAGGGTGGTGCCCGGCCCGGGAGCCGCCGAGGCGTCCGGCACGTCCACCGAGAGCAGGGCGGCGACCGCGGTCATTGCGAGCGCGGCCCGCCCGGCGATCCGGACGGGGCGGCGGAGGGTTCGGTGCGACTGCCGGCTTCGGCCTGGCCGGCGGAGGCTGTGGCGGTTCATGCGACGACCCTCGGCGGCCCGGCTGTGAGGGGTCTCCGGGTTCCGTGAGAATCTCCTGTGAATCCGGGATCCCGTCGGGGTGGGTGCGGTGGGCGGGCCGCCCTGGCCCGGGCCCGCTCGGTTCCGCCGAAGAGGGCCCTCGGGCAGGGTTCCGGTCCCGCCGGAGCGGCCCCCGGGCCCGGTCGGGGCCCAGCCGGTGCCCGGCACCACCCTGGAGCGGAGCTCCGTCCGGAGCAGGTCCGGCCCCGTGGGTCCCTGCCCCGGGATCGGGTCAGCCCTTGCGCTCGTACACCGTGACGCGGCGGCCCCGGACCTGCTCGTCCGCCACCACGGTGAATCGTTCCTTTAGGACCGCCAGCTTCATCCGGTCCCGCGCCGCCGACGCCGGCTTCGCCACCCGTGCCGCGTCCGTCACCAGCAGCACCCGCTGCCGCCCGAGCACCGCGGCCCGGATCCGGTCCGGTTCCGCCTCTTCGCCCTTGAGGGTCCCGGAGGCCACCGGTGACCGTTCCAGTGCCAGGTCCGCCAGGCCGGCGAAGGCGTCGGGGGAGACCAGCGCGGTGTCCCGCCGGGCCGCGGGCACGAACAGCACCCCGTCCCCGTCCCCCTTCAGCCGGTCCACCTCCGCGGACACGGCCAGCACGTCGTCCACCCGGCTGCCCGGCGCCCGTTTGGCCAGCTCCACCGGCAGCATCGCCACCAGTGCCACCCCCACCACCACCGGGACCAGTGCCCGCGCGGCCCGCGGGGCCCGGCCCTCCAGTGCACGTGCGCCCGCGCCCAGCGCGGCGCCGATCAGCAGAGCCGGCCCCAGCATGGAGAACAGCACGTACCGGTCCAGGAACAGCGGCTGCACCAGGGACAGCCCGATCAGCCCCAGCTGCGGCACGGCCAGCAGCGGCAGCCCCACGGCGGCGGCCGACAGCCGGCCGGTGCCGGCGGAGCCGGGCCGCCGCCGCGACCGGCTGTCCAGCCATGCGCCCAGCCCGCCGATCGCCAGCAGCACCCCGGGGCCGATCATCATGTGCCAGGTCAGCGGCGGTATCCAGGACACCTGGTCGGACTGGCCCCGGCTGAACAGGACCAGCGGCAGCACGCCCGCCACGGCCGCCGCCGAGGCCGCCGCCCAGCGCAGCCGGAGCGCCCTGCCCGCCCGCACCCACCACAGCGTGACCGCGTGAGCGGGCAGGAGCAGCAGCGACATCCAGTTCAGCAGCGCGCAGACCAGGACCAGCAGTCCGTACGCGGCCCAGCGGGGCCACGTGCCCGCCCGCGGTCCGTCCGCCCGCCCGCCGAGCTGCCGGACCAGCAGCAGCGTGGACAGTCCGGCACCCGCCAGCACCAGCGCGTACGGCCGCCCCTCCTGGAGGTGGAACTGCACGGCCGGCAGCAGCCCGAGCGCCAGGCCGCCCCCCAGCCCGGCCCGGTAGCCGGCCAGCCGCTGCCCGATCACGCCCACACAGGCCGCCGCCACGGCGACCGCGAGGACCGACGGCAGCCGCAGGGTCGCCGTACTCGCCCCGAACACCTCGAACAGGACGTGCATCAGCAGGTAGTACAGGCCGTGCACGGCATCGACCTGCCCCAGCATGTGCCAGATCTCGCCCGCCGAGCGGCCGGCCACCTGCCAGGTCGCGGCCTCGTCCCGCCACACGCTGTCCTGCCGTGACAGCCCCCACAGGCCGAGTCCGAGGGTCCACAGGGCCGGGATCAGCCCCACCGTCCGGGAACGGCGGGGCTCGGCTATGTGCGAAGTCATGAAGCGGTCCGGTCCTCGGTGCGGTCGTCTCGGCGGAAGACACCAGTCTATGGACGCCGCGGCGGGATTCCGGACCGCCTGTTGTGCACCGCGGAGCGTGAGCCGTACGGGCGGCCGCCCCTAGCCTCACCGCAAAGAGCACCAGGAGCGCGCCCGGGCGCTCCGGACGCCTGGGTGCACGGAACGAGGGGCGGTACTGGGTGAACTGGCTGATCCACGACTACCGCGAGAGCGATCTCGCCGCGGTCGTCCACCTGATCGACACGACGGCCGAGCTCGGCCAGGAGTCCGTCTTCTCGCTCGCCGAATGCATCGGCGCCCTCACCGACCGGCAGCCCGCCGTCGTCGCCGTGCACCAGGGCGTCCCGATCGGCGCCGCCCTGGCCACCGTCTCCGGCGAGCGGGCCTGGGTGATGCGGATCGCGATCGCCTCCGGCTGGCGCGGCCGCGGCCTGGCCAGCGCGCTGCTGGTGGAGCTGGAGCGGCGGCTGATCGCCGCCCGGGTCGGCCGGATCGCGTACGTGCTCCCCGAGGAGGACCTGCTCGGCGAGGGCCTGCTCAACGCCGGCTACACCCGGCAGCCCGCCGTCGCCTACTTCGAGAAGACCGAGCCGCTGCACGGCCCGGCCGCGGGCCTGCTCGACGACCTCGGCGGACGCTTCCTGCCCAATGACCTGTGGGCCCGGGTCGCCGGGATGGAAACCGAGAAGGACCTCATAGAACGGCGCGTGGTGCTGCCGCTGGCGGAACCGGAGCGGGCCGCGCAACACGGCGTCCGGCCGCCGCGCGCCATCACCCTCTTCGGCCCTCCGGGCACCGGCAAGACCACCTTCGCCCGGGCCGTCGCCTCCCGCCTGGGCTGGCCGTTCGTGGAACTCCTGCCCTCCCGGCTCGCGGACGAGGGCAACCTGGCGGCCGCACTGCGCACCGCGTTCGCGCGGATCGCCGAGCTGGAGCGGGTGCTGGTCTTCATCGACGAGGTGGAGGAGATCGCGCCGGTCCGGACCGAGCCGGCCCAGCCGGGCGGCATCCACGGCGTCACCAATGAACTCCTCAAGCTGATCCCCGGCTTCCGGGAGGGCGGCGAGCGGCTCCTGGTGTGCGCCACCAACTCCATCCGCTCGCTGGACCCGGCGTTCCTCCGGCCCGGCCGCTTCGACTACCTGATCCCGATCGGCACCCCCGACGCCGGCGCCCGCGCGGCGATCTGGTCCCGCTACACGGCCGGCCGTACCGACGTCGACGTGGCGGCGCTGGTCGCGGCGAGCGAGCTGTTCACCCCGGCGGACATCGAGCACGCGGCCCGGATCGCGGCCCAGGTGTCCTTCGAACGGGACCTGGAGGCGGTGGGCACCCGCTCCCTCGCCGCCCTCCCGCCCGGCGCGACCACGGAGGACTACCTGGCGGCCGTCGCCCAGTGCCGGCCCACCGTGACCCCCGCCATGACCGGTGAGTTCGAGGCCGACATCACCGCCCACGCCCGGGTCTGAGCCCCACCGGCCGGGCACGGTCCGAAGGCCACGGCATAGGCTCGGTCCATGGGATTCGTCGTCTTCATGACCCTGCCCGGCCTGGCGCTGCTGCTGACGGTGATGGCCTTCACCGACCAGGCACTGCTGCGCGCCGGCCGGGCGGGCGTGCTGCCGTGGCGGTGGAACGGGCGGCAGGGCCAGATCTCCTCGACCGGGTTCGAGCAGCTCCACGCGAGCTTCTCGCCGGGCAAGCAGAACGAGCTGCGGGAACGCCGGAGCGCCCTGGTGATGCGGGACGACGAGGAGGACGGCGCCCCGCCGCGCACCCGCGTGGACCTCGACTCCGGCACGGCCGTGATCCGCCTCACCGACACGCCCTGAGCCGTCCCGCTTCCTTGCGCCTCGTACGCGTCGTACGCCTCGTAGGTCTCTTACGCCCCATGCACCCCATGCGCCCCGTACGCCCCGGAGTGATGTCGGAGCCCGCACGCCGTCCGTTCAGGCGAATGAGGAGCGCCCGGCTCACGTGCCCGGACACCCCACCCGATAACCGGGGGCGGAGCCCCAGAGATCCGTCCCCACATCGGGAGGCACGATGGCACACCCCGCCGATTCCTCTGCCCCGGACTTCGTCCCCCGCGCCGCACCTCCCGTACGGGAGCATCTGGCCGCGGCGACGGGACTGTCCGAGTTCCTCGCCGGAGCGGGCACCCTGACGCTCGACGAGCGCCGGCTCATCGTCGACCAGGCCCTGCTCATGCTGGAGCAGAACTACGTCCACCTCCCGCTCAAGACCGCCATGCACGCCGTCAACCCGGTGCAGCGCCTACGGGTGCTGCGCCGCCGGCTGGACCGGCAGACCGCGGACACCATGCCCGTGGAGTGGCTGTTCCACTCCGAGATGTCGGAGATCTTCCATTCGGTCAGGGACCTCCACACCAACTACCTGCTCCCCGCCCCCTACGCCGGCAAGGTCGCCTTCCTGCCGTTCCTCGTCGAACGGTACGAAGACGCCGGGGCCGAGCACTTCATCGTCACCCACGTCGCGCAGGGCTTCTCCGCCCCCGGCTTCGGACCCGGCACCGAGATCACCCACTGGAGCGGCATCCCCATCGCCAGGGCCGTCGAGCTCAACGCCGCCCGTTTCGCGGGCAGCAACACCGCCGCCCGCCGCAGCCGCGGCGTGCAGTCGCTGACCCTGCGGCCGCTCCGCATGCACCTCCCCCCGTTCGAGGAGTGGGTGACCGTCAGCTACACCGACGGCGACGGGAACCGGAGCGAGCTGCGCGAGATCTGGCGGATCGTGGACAACATCGCCCTCCCGGCGTTCCGCGGCGGCCCGGGGGCGCCGGCGGGCGTCGCCTCGGCGGAGGGCCTGGACCTGGACATGGAGGAGGCCAACCGCGCCAAGATCATGCTGTTCGCGCCGAACGTCCTCGCCCGCAAGAGGGCCCTTGACGCGGGCGAGGACGCCCCCGGCGTACGGGCCGGTGAGATCCCCACCTCCAAGCCCGAGGTGTTCCGGGCACAGCAGGTGACGACCGCGGCCGGCACCTTCGGCTACATCCGGATCTTCACCTTCATGGACCTCGACGTGGAAGGGTTCCTGACGGAGTTCGTCCGGCTGCTCCACCTGATGCCGGACCGCGGCCTGATCCTGGACGTCCGCGACAACGGCGGCGGCGTCATCTTCAACGCCGAGTTCGCCCTGCAGACCCTCACCCCGCGCCGCATCACCCCCGAGCCGGTGCAGTTCATCAGCAGCCCGCTCAACCTGCGGATCTGCCGGAAGTCCCCCCGGGAGCTGGGCGCCTGGCTGCCCTCCCTGGAACAGGCGGTGGAGATCGGCGCCACCTACTCCAGCGCCGTACCCCTCACACCCGAGGACGGCGCCAACGCGATCGGACAGCAGTACTCCGGCCCGGTCGTCCTTGTCACCAACGCCCGCTGCTACTCGGCCACGGACATCTTCGCCGCCGGCTTCCAGGACCACCGGATCGGCCCCGTCCTCGGCACCGACGAGAGCACCGGCGCCGGCGGCGCCAACGTCTGGACGCACGAGCACCTCGTCGAGCTCCTCGCGGGCGACCCCGGCACGCCGTACTCGCCGCTGCCGAAGCAGGCCGGCATGCGGGTGGCGATCCGCCGCACGCTGCGGGTCGGCGCCAACTCCGGCACACCGGTGGAGGACCTCGGGATCACCCCGGACGAGCCGTACCGGATGACTCGCCGGGACCTGCTGGAGGACAACGCCGACCTGTTCGAGCGGGCCGGGCGGATCCTCCGGGACCTGGAGCCGCACGCCGTGTCCATCACGGACGCGACCGCGGCCGGCGACGCACTGCGGCTCAAGGTCAAGGTCACCAACATCGACCGGCTGGACGTCTACGTCGACCAGCGCCCGCGCGCCTCCGTCGACCTCGCCGACGGCCAGGCCGACGTCACCGTCCCCGATGCCGGAGCCGCCCACTCGGCCCGGGTCGAGGGCTTCGCCTCCGGCGAGCTCGTCGCCAGCGAGACCGCCATGCTCAACTAGGGAGTGTCTCCGGACCGGGGGCCGCGGCTTGCGGGGCGGTCGCGGCTGCCGGATAGTCCGAGGTATGGACGAGCGCGAGGCCGCGCTCCGGCAGGCGTACGAGCACGCCCTCCGCTGGCTGGCCGGCCTGTCCGATCGCCGGATTCCCGCCCGCGCTTCGGTCGAGGAGACCGTGCGCGCACTCGGCCCGGGACTCCCCGACGGTCCCGGCATCCCCGCCGAGGTCGTCGACCTGCTGGCCACCGCCTGCGAGCCGGGGCTCACGGCCTTCCCCAGCGGCCGCTTCTACGGGTTCGTGGTCGGCGGCACCGAACCCGCCGCGCTCGCCGCGGACTGGCTGGTCAGCGCCTGGGACCAGAACTGCGTCATGCGCGCCGTCACCCCCGCCCACACCGCGGTGGAGGACATCGCCGCCGCCTGGCTGCTCGACCTGCTCGGGCTGCCGGGCGGCAGCGCCGTCGGCTTCACCACCGGTGCCACCATGGCCAACTTCACCTGCCTCGCCGCCGGGCGCGACACGGTCCTGGCCCGGGCCGGCCGGAACACCGCCCGCGACGGTCTCGCCGGCGGGCCGGCCGTCCGCGTCCTGACGGGCGAGGACCGGCACATGGCCGTCGACCTGGCCCTGCGCTACCTCGGCCTCGGCCGTCCCGAAACGGTCGCCGCCGACGACCAGGGACGCATCGTGCCCGGGGCCCTTGGGCAGTCCCTGGCGGACGACGCCGGACAGCACCGCCCCACGATCGTGGTCCTGCAGGCCGGGGAGATCCACTCCGGCGCCTTCGACCCCTTCCCCGAGACGGTCCGGGCCTCCCGCGAGGCCGGAGCCTGGGTGCACGTCGACGGCGCGTTCGGGCTGTGGGCCGCGGCCTCACCGGCGTACGCGCACCTCACGGAGGGCTGCGCGGAAGCCGACTCCTGGGCGACCGACGCCCACAAGACGCTGAACGTCCCCTACGACTGCGGCCTCGCCATCGTCCGCGACCCGGTGGCGCTCAGGACGGCGATGGGCCTGCGCGGCGAGTACCTCATCCAGGACGAGAGGGGCGACCCCGTCGACAAGGTCCCCGAACTGTCCCGGCGCGGAAGGGCCTTCACCGTGTGGGCCGTCCTCCGGTCGCTGGGCCGCTCGGGCGTGGCCGGGCTGGTCGAGCGGCTGTGCGGACACGCCCGCGCCTTCGCCGAGGGCATCGCCGCGATCGAGGGCGCGCGGGTGCTCAACGAGGTCGTGTTCACCCAGGTCTGCGCCGAGTTCGGCGACGACGCCCGTACGGACCGGGTCATCGACCGGCTGCTGGAGGACGGCACCACCTGGATCAGCGGCTCCCTCTGGCACGGCCGCCGCGTCATGCGGATCTCGGTGAGCAACTGGTCCACGACCGGCGAGGACGTCTCCCGCACGCTCGCCGCGATCCGGCGCGCAGCAGCCGGCGCCTGAAAAGCACCGCGTCTCAGGGACAGCGATAGGTGAAGTCCACGGCGGCCGACCGGGGTCGTGGTTCCAGGATCCGGATCTCGGCGCGGGCCGCGAGGGTGCCGCGGCCCCGGAAGGTCCACAACAGGTGCACCCGGGCCTCCGTCTGCCCGCCGGTGACCCGTTCGGTCAGCGGACCGGAGCGGGTGCCGTCGCTGCGCACCCACTCGTAACGGATGTTCCCCGGACGGCCGTTGGTGCCGACCACGGCGGTCACGTCGGCGGCCGAATCGCAGGCCGGACCCCCGGGCCCGGTGGTGACGGCGAGGTCGCGCACCTCGACACCCGGCCCGTACCGCTGCCAGCCGAGGTAGAGCAGTACGGCGGCCAGCACGGCGGCGGCCAGCGCGTAACGGCGCAGCCCGCGGCGCCGGCCGGGGGCCGGCGCCGGGCCGTACGCCCCCTGCTCGGGGAACGGCACCGGGAACGGCACGGTGGCCTGCGCGGTGACGCCGGGGCCGAACCGCAGCACCGAACCCTCCACCCGGTCGGGCCGGGCCCCGGGCGCCGGACCGGTGAACCAGTGGCTGCCCAGGACGGTGGCGCTGTACTCCCCGGTGGCATCGCGGCGGTCCCCGTCTTCGACGAGCTCTCCGTGGTCGTCGTGGTCCCCGTGGTCCCGGCGGTCGTCGTGGCTGCTCATGTGATCGTGCACCGCCTGAGGAAGATCTGCCGGTACGAGGAGCCGCTGCCGGCGGCCGGCCTGGTCGTGGCCCGCACCGCCCAGTAGCAGCCCTGGCCGGTGAAGGTGTGGTTCATCGTCACGGGGGCCGCGCCGCCCGCCTCGTAGGGGAGGGTGTCGGTCCCCTCCCGGGTGCCCAGGACGCCCGTCTCGTCGCTGGTGAACCACTCCAGCACCACCGTCACCGGTGACCCCTTGGCCTCCACGGACACCGTGGCCTGCCCGGTCTCCGGACCGGTCTGCCGGAACCCGGTCACGGACACCGACCCGACCACCGCCGAGGGCGACGGGGACGGCGGGGGAGTGGTGGGCGGTTTCGTGGTCGGGCCGGTGGTGGGGGTGTGGGGCGGATCCGTGACCGTCGGAGTCGGCTCGGGAGTGCCGGTCGGCCGGTGGGTCGGCGTCGGCACCGGGCTCGTGGTGGGCGTCGGCGTGGGCATGCGCGTGGGCGAGGGCGAGGGCGTGGTCGTGGGGGACCGGCTCGGCGAGGCCGTCGGCGAGGGAGAGGACGGCGGCGGAGCGGAGGCCGGCGAGCCAGGCTCCGGCGCGGCCGGGCTCGTCGTGGCGAAGGAGCTCAGCGCCTCCGCGCCGCCCGCCTGCCCGCCCGCGGCCGCGTCCGTGAACACCAGCAGCGCCCCCACCACCAGCGCCGCGCCCGCGGCGAGCCACCCGCGCCGCCCCGGCGCCCACCCGGAGCCGGGGCGGGGGCCCAGCGAGGTGGTGGCCACCGCCGTGGTCCCCAGCGCGGCTCCTCCCGCGGAGGGGAACAGCAGGGGCAGCAGCGCGGCCAGCGCCGCGAGCTTCCGCTGGCCGTGCTCCTCCCAGTCCGGCCCGTACGCCGAACGGGCGAGGCCCTCCAGCTCGGCCACGAACGCCTCGGCGTTCTCCGGCCGCTGCTCGGGCCGCTTGGCCAGGCCGCGCCGGATCAGCGGCCGCACCGGCTCCGGTGCGGCCTCCGCCGGGACGGGGGCCTCGACGTGCTGCAGCGCCAGTTCCGCGAAGTTCGCCCCGCCGTAGGGCTTGCTCCCGGTCAGGCACTCGAAGAAGACGGCCGTCGCCGCGTAGACGTCGGCGGCCGGGGAGGCCGGGCGGCCCTGCCACTGCTCGGGCGCCATGTAGGCGGGGGTGCCCGCCACTCCGGGGGTGGTGCCGCGGCCGGCCGCGATCCCGAAGTCCACCAGCTTCGACGTGCCGTCGGCCGCCACCAGCACGTTCTCCGGCTTGTAGTCCCGGTGCACGACCCCGGCCCGGTGCGCGGCGGCCAGCCCGAGCAGGGACCCCTTGAGCACGACCAGTGCCGCCTCGGCGTCCAGCCGGTCGCCGGCCGCCGTCTGCTGCGCCAGCAGGGCCCGCAGCGCGATGCCGTCCACCAGCTCCATCACGATGGCGGCACCGTCGGGCGCCTCCACGTACTCGTACAGGCCGACCACCCAGGGGGAGCGCAGCCCGCCCAGCAGCCGGGCCTCCGCCCGGAACTCCGCGATGAAGGCGGGGTCGCGGCGGAAGCGGTCGCTGAGGTACTTCACCGCGACCGGGGTGCCCGTGGCGGTGTGCACCGCGAGCACCACACGGCCGCTGCCGCCCGATCCGAGCTCCCGGGTCTCGTCGTAACCGGGCACCTTCCACGCGTTCATTGCTGCCGCCCCCTGTGCGCCCGTGAGTTCGGTCCGGCGATCGGTCCGGCGATCGGTCCGGCGACCGTGGCCGTCGGCCACCCCTCAGGACACGTTTTCCGCCACGGCCGGTTCCCAACCTCGGGCCCGGCCGGGGCGGGGCTCCACCCCGGTGGGCCGTGACCGGTGCAGGCCGGCCGGGGTGGGGGCAGCGCTGCGCGACCGGCGCGCTTCGGGTGCCGTGTGCCCACCCGTGCCGCCCTGCGGCCCGCCTGCCCACACGGCGGGGCACGCCTGCCCGGACGTCGCGGGGCGTCAGGCCGCTGCGCGGCCCGCTCGGTCGGTGATCAGGGCGTGCAGGCGGTCCGCCGCGGCGCGGCCGAAGCCCGGGTCGTTGATGTGGGTGTCGTAGTCGAAGACCGCGGTGCCGCTGCCCCGCAGGCCCTCCCGCAGCGCCGTGAACAGCGCCCGGTCCGCGGCCGGATCGTGGTACGGGCCCGCCGGCGCGCCCAGCGTCGAAAGCCCGCGCAGCGGTACGCACACGGCGGTCGGCCCGGTCGCCCCCCGCAGTTTGTCCGCCACCAGCCGCCCCAGCTCGGTGCACTCCGCCTGGGTGGTGCGTATCACCGTGATGGACGGGTTGTGCACCCGCACCCTGCGGTACCGGGCCCGCTCCGGCAGCGTCTCCGGCGGCCCGAACTTGACCATGTCCAGCGCCCCCAGGCTCACCACCTGTGGGATCCCGGCCCGTCCGGCCGCGGTCAGCCGGTCCGGGCCGGCGGTCAGGATGCCCCCGCACAGCTCGTCCGCGAGTTCGCTGAGGGTCAGGTCGAGGACTCCGGCGAACACCCCCTGTCCGGCGAGGGTCTCCAGGGTGCGCCCGCCCGTCCCGCTGACGTGGAACACCAGGACCTCGTAGCCCAGTTCGGTGAGCCGTTCGCGGGCCGCGTCCACGCCCTCCGTGGTCACCCCGGCCATGCTGGCCGCGATCAGCGGCCGCCCGCCGGAGCCCAGCTGTCCCGGCCTGACCTCGCGGGACGCCTCGGCGAACCCCTTCGCCATGCCGGCGGCCGCGTCCGCCGCGTTCGCCAGCACCGGAGCCGAGACGGTGTTGATGCCGGCGATGTCCACCACGCTGTACATCATGGTGATGTCCGAGGACCCGACGTACACGGACACGTCCCCGGAAGCCATCGAGGAGACCATCAGCTTCGGCACGCCGAGCGGCAGCGCGCGCATCGCCCGGGTGGCGATGGACGTGCCACCGCTGCCGCCGATCGCGAGGACGGCCTGCAGCCGGCCCTCGGCGTGCAGGCGCAGGACGACCTCCTCCGCACCGCGCGCCATGGCGGTGACGGCGGAGCCGCGGTCACCGGTCGCCCGCAGCTCCCGCAGTTCCGTTCCCGCCGCCCGTGCGACGTCCTCCCTCGGCACCTCCGCGGGCACCCTCGGCTCGCCCATCACTCCCGTGTCGACCATCACGACATCGACGCCGGCGCGCTCCAGCCGCTCGCGCAACCAGCCGTACTCCACACCTTTGGTGTCCAGACACCCGACCAGCACGACGTTCGTCATATGTGCAATGTCCAGGCGCGGGGCGAGGCTGACAAGCCCACCGGGGATCATTCGGCCAGCAGTCCCGCCAGCCTCTCCAGGAACGGCGCCTGGGACGCGAGGATCACCGTGCGGGCCGCGTCGGGGCGGAACCAGGCCACCCGGTCCAGCTCGGGGAACTCCTCGTAACGGCCCGAGCCCTGCGGCCACTCCATGGTGAAGGTGCCCGGCCGCACCAGCGCCGGGTCCAGTTCCGCCTCCACCGCCCAGACGGTGACCAGCTTCCCGCCCGCCTGCAGCACCTCGCCGAGCGGCAGGTACGCGCCCTGCGGCGGCGGCAGGCCCAGCTCCTCGCGGAACTCCCGGCGGGCCGCGTCCTGCGGCTCCTCGTCGTACGGTTCGTACTCGCCCTTCGGGATGACCCAGGCCCCGGCCTCCCGGCGCTCCCAGAACGGCCCGCCCATATGGCCCAGCAGGACTTCCACTCCGGCTCCGGAGCCGTCGCCCCCGGAGCCGTCGCCACCGGTGCGGCGGAACAGCAGCAGCCCGGCACTGTACTTCTTCGTCATGGCCCGAGCCTTCCCCGCGCGGGGCGGTTCCAGCCGCCGGCTCAGTGGTCGTGCGGGCCCTCGCGGTGGACCGGCCCGTGCGGGTCGGCGCAGTGCGGATCGGCCGGATCCGTTTCACCCGGACGGCCTACGCGCAGCAGTGTCTCCTGCGTGTGGTCCACCTGGAGGGTGGTGTGGGTGATGCCGTACTCGGCGTCGAGCAGCTTCTCCAGGTCGCGGCGTACGGCGTGGCAGTCACCGGCCGGCTCCACCAGCACGTGCGCCGACAGCGCCGCCTGGCCCGAGGTGATCGTCCAGATGTGCAGGTCGTGCACCTCGGTGACCGGTCCGTGCGCCACCAGCCGGTCGCCGACCGCGTCGGGGTCCACATGGGCGGGGGCCGCCTCCAGGAAGATCCGCCCCGACTCGTGGACCAGCCCGTAGCCCGCCTTCACCATCAGCGCCACCACGACCAGCGTGGCGATGGCGTCGGCCTGCACGAAGCCGGTGGTCAGCACGATCAGGCCGGCCACGGCGGTGCCGATGAAGGCGAACAGGTCGTTGAGGATGTGCTGGTAGGCGCCCTCGACGTTGAGCGAGGTGCGGTTGGCCTTGGAGATGCACCAGGCCGCAGCCACGTTGACCACGATCCCGGCCAGCGCGGTGACCAGCACCAGCCCGCCCGCCACCTCCGGCGGATCCAGCAGCCGCCGGACCGCCTCGTAGGCCAGCCAGACCGCGAGCAGCAGCAGCGTCAGCCCGTTGGCCTGCGCGGAGAGTATCTCCGCCCGCTTCAGCCCGTACGTGAACCCGCCGCGGGCGGGCCGGGCCGCCAGCCGCATCGCGATCAGCGCCAGCACGATCGAGACGGCGTCGGTCAGCATGTGCGCGGCGTCGGAGATCAGGGCCAGTGAGTCGGCCACGATGCCGACGACCACCTCGGCGGCCATGAAGCCGCAGATCAGGGCGAGCGCGATGCCGAGCCAGCGGCGGTCCGCGTCGGCGGACACCCCGTGACTGTGGCCCCCGTGCTCCCCGGGCCCGTGCGAGTGACCGTGGTCGTGGTCGTGTCCAGCCATCTCTTCCCCCGCGTGTCCGCCGGGTCGGGTCCCGGCGTCTCCGTATCCGACGCGTGAAGTGAACCGCACCTTCGCGCGATCGGCAAAGGCTGCAACGGGGACCGTTGTCATTCCCCATAAGAGGCCTCTGACCTGCGGTGATATCTCGCCGGGGAAAAGCCGGAAGGATCGTGGGAAAATCTGCTCATGGTCCAGAGCCCGAGTGTGCCGACCGCGCCCGAGCTCGTCCTGGAGACCGAAGCCGGCTCCACCGTGATGAGCCCGGACCGCGTGTACCACGTAGGCCGGGACCCGCTGAGCGACGTGTTCCTCGACGACGCCCGGGTCTCCTGGCACCACGCCAACCTCCACACCGACGGGGACCACTGGACCCTGGAGGACGAGGGCAGCACCAACGGGACCTGGGCGGACGGCCGCCGGGTCAGCGAATGGGGCGTCGGCCCCGGCACCGAGCTCCGGTTCGGCAGCATCGCCGACGGCCCGCGCGCCCTCCTGGTCAGCCGCGCCCCCGAAGCACCGCCCGGGCCTCCCGGGCCGCCTCCGCCGCCCCCGCCGGCCGACCCGCCCCGCGCCGCCGCGCCCGCTGCGGCCGCACCGGCCGGCGCCATGCCCGCCGCGGCCCCCGGTGCCGCGCCCGTCGGCCTGACCGCGGTCGCCAACCCCGCCCTGACCAGCACCTTCCGCGAGCCCACCACCATCCGGCCGCTGCCGGCCCGGACCGCCGTACGCATCGGCCGCGCCCCCGACAACGACCTGGTCCTCGAAGACCTCGTGATCTCCCGCCGGCACGCCGAGTTCCGCGCCCTCGCCGACGGCACGTACGAGATCGCCGACCTCGGCAGCCACAACGGCACCTACCTCAACGGCAGCCGGACCGACCGGGCCCGCGTCGCCCAGGGCGACATCATCGGCATCGGCCACCACTCCTTCTGCCTGGTCGGCGACCAGCTCCAGGAGTACGTCGACACCGGCGAGGTCTCCCTCGACGTCCAGGACCTCACCGTCAGCGTCGACGGCGGCCGCCGGATCCTCCTGGACCACGTCTCCCTCCCGGTCGGCGCCAAGTGCCTGCTCGCCATCGTCGGCCCCAGCGGCGCCGGCAAGTCCACCCTCCTCGGCGCGCTCACCGGCCTGCGCCCCGCCGACCAGGGCACCGTCCTCTACGACGGCCGCGACCTCTACCACGACTACGCCGAACTGCGCAGCCGCATCGGACTGGTGCCCCAGGACGACATCCTGCACGCGCAGCTGACCGTCCGCCGCGCCCTGTCCTACGCCGCCGAGCTCCGGTTCCCCGAGGACACCGTGAAAGCCGAACGCCAGGCCCGGGTCGACGAGGTGATCCACGAACTCGGCCTGGAACAGCGCGCCGACCTGCAGATCCACCGACTCTCCGGAGGCCAGCGCAAGCGCGTCTCCGTCGCCATGGAACTGCTCACCAAACCCTCCCTGCTGTTCCTCGACGAGCCCACCTCCGGCCTCGACCCCGGCATGGACCGCTCGGTGATGCACATGCTGCGCGGCCTCGCCGACGACGGCCGCACCGTCATCGTCGTCACCCACAGCGTGCTCAGCCTGGACGTCTGCGACCGGCTGCTGGTCCTGGCCCCGGGCGGCAGGACCGCCTACTACGGACCGCCGGAGCAGGCCCTCGGCTTCTTCGGCTACGACCAGTGGCCCGAGGCGTTCGAGGCGTTCGAGGCCCGCAAGGACCGCGACTGGGCCGGGGAGTACCGCGACTCCACCCTCCACGGCCAGTACATCGAGAGCGCCGCCCGCCAGCCCCTGCTCACCGCCGAACGTCCCTCCGCGGCGGGCCGGACGGCACCGCCGCCGCCCCCGGCCCGCAGCTGGGGGGCCCAGCTCTCCACCCTGGTCCGCCGCTACGCCACCGCGCTGAGCGCCGACCGCACCTTCCTCGCCATCATGATCGGCCTGCCCTTCGTGATGGGCGCGATGGTCCGCGCCCTGGCCGGCTCGGAATTCACCCCCGACACCGCCTCCAACGCCCTGCTCATCCTGTGCGTCGGCGGAGTCCTCACCGGCGCCGCCAACGCCGTCCGCGAACTGGTCAAGGAACGCGTCATCTACCAGCGGGAACGGGCCGTAGGACTCTCCAGATCCGCCTACCTGACCTCCAAGGTGGTCGTCCTCGGCGCGATCACCGTCGGCCAGGCCGTCCTGCTCACCGTGGTGGGCCTGGCCGGAGTCGATCTCAACGCGCCGGGCGGCAAGGGCGTGCTCATGCCCCCGCTGATCGAGATCACCCTCGCCGTCGCACTGCTGTCCTTCTCCGCGATGATGATGGGCCTGGTCATCTCGGCACTGGTCCGCAAGGAGGAGGTCACCATGCCGCTGCTGGTCCTCCTCACCATCATCCAGGTCGTGTTCTGCGGAGCCGTGCTGGACCTCGAAGGAAAACCGGTGCTGGAACAGATCGCCTGGCTGGTGCCCGCCCGATGGGCCTTCGCCGCCATGGCCGGCACCGTCCACCTCGCCGCGATCGTGCCCCGCCCCTACACCAAGGACCCGCTCTTCGCCCATGACACGGAGGTCTGGCTGACCAACATGGGCATGCTGATCCTCCTGTCGGCGGTGTGCTGGTTCCTGGTGAGCCGCCTGCTGCGCCGCCAGGAACCCGCCATCATGCGGAAGTAGCCGTCCATGACCAGTCCCGCTGCCGGACCCGAGTTCTCCGCGATCCCCGACTTCCACCCCACCCACGTGGTCCCGCGGGAGGGACTCCCGGCCTGGGAGACCCCGGACGCCTCCCGCCCGACCATGCCCCTGGACGCCTTCCTGCCCGTCCAGCTGCTCTCCCGGCGGGGCGCCTGGGGCGAGATCCAGTGCGCCAACGGCTGGACCGCCTGGGTGGACGGGCGGCTCCTGGTGACCGTCCCGCAGCCGCCGCCCACCGGCGGACGCCCGCTGGAACGGGCCGAGGACGTCCGCCCGCTGATCGCCCGGGCCGCCGACGCCCTGGACCGCTACCGCAGGGCGGCCGAGGAGCACACCGCCGGCCGCACCGACGCCGACACCTTCCGGCTCTCCACCCGGGGCCTGCGCGCCGGCATCGTCGTCGACGGCGAACAGGTCTGGCTGTACGACGAGTCCTCCGGGCGCTGGATGTACGGGGACGGGACCACGCTCGCCACCTACGCCGTTCGCGGCGCGCCGGACCGGGCGGGCTCCGCCGGGGCCTCCGCCGGAGCACCCGGCGGAGCCGCGGCCGCCGGGGCGCCCGCGCCCACCGCCGTCGCATCCGGGGCCCCCGCCCCCTCCGCCCCCTCCGCCCCCTCCGACGCCTCCGCCGACGGGCCGGCCACGCGGTTCGACGGCCGGCAGCCCGGCACCGCACCGCCCGGCGGTCCCGCCCCGGAGCCCCCGGACCACGAACCCACCCGCATCGACGTGCCCCGCCCGCCGGACGGAGGACGCTGATGCCGCCCCCGCCGGGCAACGACGGGAGCCCCTTCGTCGACGGCCGACCCTCGGGCCTCCAGGGCAAGAAGTTCGCCGGTTACCAGGTGGAGAGCGAGATCGGGCACGGCGGCATGGCGGTGGTCTACCGGGCGACCGACCTGCGGCTGGACCGGACCGTCGCACTGAAACTGCTCGCCCCCGAGCTCGCCCGCAACGACACCTTCCGCAAGCGGTTCGCCCACGAGTCACGGGTGGCCGCGGCCATCGACCACCCGCACATCGTCCCCGTCTTCGAGGCCGGCGAGGCCGACGGCATGCTCTACATCGCCATGCGCTACGTCCGCGGGTTCGACCTGCGCACCCTGCTGGACCGGACCGGGCCGCTGCCCCTGGACACCGCCACCCGCATCACCGGCCAGGTCGCCTCCGCGCTGGACGCCGCCCACGACCACGACCTGGTCCACCGCGACGTCAAACCCGGCAACATCCTGATCGCCGAAGGCACCGACCCCGACCACCCGGAGCACGTCTACCTCACCGACTTCGGGCTGACGAAGAAGTCCCTCTCCCTCACCGGGTTCACCAGCGTCGGCGAATTCGTCGGCACCCTGGACTACGTCGCCCCGGAACAGATCTCCGGCAAGCCGGTGGACGGCCGCTGCGACGTCTACGGACTGGGCTGCGTGGTCTTCGAAGCCCTGACCGGCGCCCCGCCCTTCGAACGCGACGACGACATGGCCCTGCTGGGGGCGCACCTCTACGACCCGCCGCCCCCGGTGAGCGCCCGGCGGCCCGACCTGCCCCCCGCCCTGGACGACGTACTGGCCAAGGCCCTGGCGAAGGTCCCCGAGGACCGCTGGGAGACCTGCCTGGAGTTCGCCGCGGCGCTGCGCCGGGCCGGTGCCGGGCACACCGAGGCCGCTGCGGAGCCGCAGCCGCCGCCCGCCACCGGACCGGGACCGCCTCCCGCACCGCCGGCCTGGGCGCTGCCGGTGTTCCGGGAAACCTGACCTCCCGGCGCGTCAGGTCCTCCGCCGCTGCAGCGGCCTGGCCAGCAGGGCCCCGAGGAACCCGGCCACGGCACCCCACACCAGCGCGAACCCGACGGTGCGCCACAGCACCGCGCGCAGCTCGACCCGGCCGCCGAGGGCGTCCGCCTCGCCGATGCCCAGCAGGGACAGCCCGAACCGCGCCTCGATCCGTCCCAGCAGGCACACCGTCAGCACGGCCAGGGCCAGCGCCACGGCGAGGTGCAGCGCGTGCTGCCAGGGCCGCACCCGCGCGGAGGACCGTACGGCGGCCAGGAAGCCCGTACCGAGGACCAGGACGGCGGCCAGGACGACCAGCCACCAGGCCCGGGCGTCGTGTTCGGCGAGCGCGCGCACGTCGAGGGTGGTCGTGCTGCCGTCCGGGGTGCGCAGCACCTGGTCGAGGAGGCGGGGCATGGGCAGGCCGAACGGGCCCTGGACACGGCCCTCCCAGGCGCCGCCGAGGCCGACGGTGAGGGCGAGCCAGGCGAGGTTCGGCAGGCCCAGCAGGATCACGGCGAGGGTCTCGGGGGTCCGGTCCCGGGTCACGGCCGCCACCAGCCCGACCACCGCGCCGATCGCGACGTACGCGAGGAGCAGCACCACGGTGGCGTAGGCGGCGGGGCGCACCGCCTCGTGGAACCGCACCAACCGGGCCGGGAGCGGGGCCCGCCGGGAGACCAGCAGCGTGATCAGGAGCAGTCCGAGGATCCACAGCAGCCCGAAGAGCAGGGTCGCCGGGACAGCGGCCTCGAACCCCACGGTGGGCGTGGCGCCGAGGATGTTGCCGAGGTCGCCCAGCTGGCCCAGGTCGCCCAACTGGCCGAGGTCGCCGAGGTCGCCGAGGTCGCCCGTGTCGTCCCGGCCCGGCGACGGGACGACGGTCACGCCGAAGGTGTGGCGGGCGGCGAACGCGAATCCGGTGAGCACCGCCAGCCACAGCACGACCAGGGGCGCGGCCCGCAGCAGGAGTTCACCGGGCGCGGCGACGGCACGCCCGCGCAGCGGCCGCAGGAAGCGGAAGCCCACGGCGAGCGCACCGGCCAGGCTGACGGAGAGCGGCAGCACGGACAGCACCGCATGGGCGTCCGCGAGGAACCCCGCGTCGCCGGACACCCCGACCGAGCCGCCGGCCGCCATCACCACCACCGCGGCCACCACCCGCGGGTAGGCCCCGTCGGGCAGGTCGGCGGCGCCCGCGAAGGCCAGGCCGGCCGCGGCGAGCACGGTCATCGCCGCGAACCCCGCCAGGACCGCGAGCGCGGCATCGCCCCAGGTTCGTCTCGCGGAAGGGCGCAACGGTTGGGTCACGTGCCACCGTAGGCATCCTCCGCTTGCGGGCACCACCGCAGCGGCGCACACAATGGTGCGCAGGAGTGACAGAAGGGGCAGGGGGGCGGCCGGCGGGAGGGCATCCGTGACCACACAACCCTCGGACACCTCTCCGGGCGAACGTCCCACGGGACCTCCGGCCGGCCCGCTCTCGGGCGGGCGCGGCGGCCCGCCGCCTCCACCGCCCCCGCCGACCACCACCGCGAAGGGACCGCCCAGCGGGCCGGTCGGAGCGGGCGGGTCCGGATCCACGGGAGGCGGCGCGGGCGGCCCCGGAGGCCCCGGCGGTCCCGGAGGCACCGAGGGCGGTGCCGGGGACGGCGGGGACAAGGGCGGCGGCGACAAGGGCGGCGGGGACGAACACGCCGGCAGGAGCGGCGGCAACGGCGGCCCGTGGTGGCGGTCGGTGCCCCGGGTGGTCACCGCGGTGGTCGCCCTGGCGGCCGCGGTGGTGCTGGCGGTGGTGTTCATACGCCCGGCCGGGACTCCGGTCACCGGCGGAGAGCTCTTCCTCCAGCCGGCCGGATCCACCGGCCAGGACCCCTTCACCGAATCCACCGCCACCACCGGCGGGGACCGGATGCCCCCGCCCGCCATGAGCAACACCCCCACCGCCCCGGCGACCGGACTCGTGGCCACCCGGCCGGTCAGCGGAGGCGAACCGGGCCTCTACGGCGGAACGAGGGACCAGGCCAGCTGCGACGTCGAGAAGCAGATCAGCCTCCTCTCCGCGGAACCGCAGAAGAACGCGGCCTTCGCCTCCGCCCTCGGCATCCGGCCGGTCGCCGTCCCGGGCTACCTGCGCTCGCTCACCCCGGTGCAGCTGCGCGTCGACACCCGGGTGACCAACCACGGCTACCAGGACGGCCGGGCCACCAGCTACCAGGCCGTGCTAGAGGCCGGCACGGCCGTCCTGGTCGACGACCGGGGAGTGCCGCGGGTGCGGTGCGCCTGCGGCAACCCGCTGAGCGAGCCGGTGGCCCTCAAACCGGACTCCAAGCGCTACGGGCAGCTGTGGCCGGGCTATCACCCGCAGCGCGTGGTGGTGATCGCCCCGGCCCCCGAGCCCGTCAAGCGGGTCGTGATCTACGACCACCAGGAGCAGCGCTGGTTCGAACGCAAGCCCGGCGTCCACCGGACCACACCGGACAAGCCCGTCCCGCCGCCGGTCATCACGCCCCCCGAGATACCGCCCCCGGACACCGGCGCCCCCACGGGCACGGGCGTCCCGACGGGACCCGGCACCCCCACGGGCACCGGCGTACCCCCGGGCACCGGGACCCCGACCGGTACGCCGACGGGTACGGGCACGCCGACCGGTACGCCGACGGGCACGCCGACCGGCACGGGAACGCCGACCGGCACGGGAACGCCGACCGGCACGGGAACGCCGACCGGCACCGGCACGAAATCCGGCAGCCCCACGGAATCCGGCAAGCCCACGGAATCCGGCACCTCCACGAAATCGGGCAGTGCCACGGAATCCGGCGGGCCGACCAAGAGCGGCAGCGCGACGGAATCAGGCAAGCCCACGGATTCAGGCAAGCCCACGGAATCAGGCAAGCCCACGGGCTCCGGTACCGCCACGGAATCCCGTACCCCCAGCGGCACCGGGTCCGGCACCAAGTCCGCCGCCCCGACGGGCACCGAGCCGGCCACCAAGTCGGCCACGGAGTCGGCCACCAAGTCCCCGGCCCCGACCGGATCCGGTACGGGCACGGCCCCGGGCACGGCCAAGGCCACCCCGAGCGAATCCGCCACCCGGACCCGGGGCGAGGAGAACAAGAGGACCGCGACCCCCACCGAGTCACGGCGGCCGAGCTCTCGCGAGACCCGCGGCACCGCACCCGCGGCCACGCCCACGACGCGCGCCCCGGCCGGCTCCCCGACGGCGGTCCGGCCCCCGTCCAGGCCCCCGGCTCCGACCTCGGCGCGTCCCACCAGGCCCCCGGCCCCGCTGCCGACCCCGACGCGGCTGCGCCCGGCCCCGACCGAGGAACCCGGAACGCCGGCCGAAGAACGCGGCACGCCCGCCGAGCAGGAACCCGGAACGCCGGCAGAGGAACCCGGAACGCCGGACGGAGGGCGCTGACCCCGGGCGGAGGCGCCCGGCACGGTCAGACGGTCCGCTCCACCGAGGACGCCACGTCCGCGAGGTCCTTGGCGATCGCCCGCGACACCGCCCGCGAGCCCAGTCCGCCGAGCAGCCGTGCGAGCAGCGGCAGCTTGCCGCCGGGCAGCGGCCGCGCGGAGAACGTCATCCGGACCGACGTCCGTCCGGGCGTGCGCCTCGTCAGCCGGAACTCGGAGAAGTAGTGCATCCCGTGGTTCTCCGCCTCGGTCACGTACCGCACCGGCGCGTCGCACACCGTCACCCGCATCTCCTCGGTGGCGGACTTGCCGAACATCCGGCGGGTCTCCCGCCACCGGGTGCCGACGCCGAACGGTCCGGGAGTGAGGACCTCCACCGCGTCCACCCCGCTCAGCACCAGGGGCATGGACTCCAGGTCCGTCAGCGCGTCCCAGACCGCCGTCATCGGAGCCGCGACGTCCCGCTCGACCGAAACCTCAGTGTTTCCCATGATCCGGATTGTGCCGCCGCCCCGGCCCCCGCGCGCGGCGCCGATCGGTGAGACAGTTGCTGCATGGCCCACCAGGTCGACTGGCCGGCCCGGCCGGACCTGAGCCTCGCGCTCAACCGCATGGGCACGTTCGACTGGGACCTCGACAGCGGGCAGATGCATCTGGACCCGACCGCCCTTGAGGTCTACGAACTGCGCCCGGAGGAGTACAGCGGCACCCCGGTCGGCCTCCGGCTGCGCATCCCGCCGGCCGAGGAGGCCCGTATCGACGCCCTGGTGTCGCAGGCGCTCAAGGACGGCCGCGACCGCTTCGGGGCGTACTTCCGGATCCGCCGCCGGGACGGTTCCCCCCGTTGGACGCACATCCAGGGCCGGATCCTGCGCGACCCGGCCGGACGGCCGTACCGGATCATCGGGATCGTCCGGGACGCCGCGCACGACCCGCGCGAACCCGAGCTGCGGGGGCGGCAGGGCGAGGGACGCCGCCGGATGACCGGGGTGGTGGAGCGCACCACCGCGATCCTGGCCCACGCCCGCACCGTCAACGACGTGACCGACGTCCTCAAGGACCCGGAGGCACTGGGCCATCTGGGCGCGGTCAGCGTGATGCTCGGGGTCGTCGACGGCGGCCGGATCCACCTGGTCGCAGAAGGCCAGCTCGGCTCGTACGTGCCCGAGATCGAGTACACCCGGATCGACGCCGCGTTCCCGATGAGCGAGGCCGTACGGACCCTGCAGCCGGTCTTCATCGCGTCCCGGGAGGTGTTCCAGGGACGGTACCCGCTGCTCTGGCCCTACATCGAGCCGCTGTCCGTGCGCAGCGGGGTGTACCTGCCGCTGATCGCCCAGGGCCGCCCGATCGGAGCGCTGGGCCTGCTCTACACCCGTGAAGCGGACTTCTCCGCCGAGGAGCGGAACCTCCTGGTGGCCCTGGGCAGCGGCATCGCGCAGAGCCTGCAGCGGGCCATGCTCTTCGAGCAGGAACACGACCTGGCCGAGGGCCTGCAGCGGGCGATGCTGCCGCGGCGCATCCCCGAGGTGCCCGGTGCGCGGATCGCCGTGCGGTACCAGGCCGCGCGGATGGGCCGGGACATCGGCGGGGACTGGTACGACGTGATCCCGCTCGGCGGGGGACGGGTCGGGGTGATGGTCGGCGACGTGGAGGGGCACGACACCGACGCGGCGGCCGTGATGGGGCAGCTGCGCATCGTGCTGCGGGCGTACGTCACCGAGGGGCACACCCCGGGCACGGTGCTGGCCCGGGCGTCCGCCTTCCTGCGGGAACTGGAGACGGAACGGTTCGCCACGTGTACCTACGCCGAGGTGGACCTCAACACCGGCATGGTCCAGATGGTCCGGGCCGGCCACCTCGACCCGGTGGTCCGGCGCGGGGACGGCAGCTGCCACCGGGTGGCGGTGGCCGGCGGCCTGCCGCTCGGGCTGCTGCCGCACGAGCCCGCCGGCTCCGGCGACGCCGGGGACCCCGGCACGGGCAGCGGGCCGGGCAGTGGGCCGGCAGCCGGGCAGGGGCACGGCCCGGGGAACCGGCCGGGGAACGGATTGCGGAACGGGTCGGGACACGCAACGGGAGCGGGTCCAGGCGGCGGACCGGGCTCCGGCTACCCCGTCACGAGCATGGAGCTGCACCCGGGCGACACGCTGCTGATGTGCACGGACGGGCTCATCGAACGCCCCGGTGCGGACCACGACAGCGGATTGCGCGCCTTCATGGAGGCGGTCCGGGACGGCCCGGCGGACGTGGACGGTCTCGCGGACGCGCTGGTGGACCTGGTCGGCGATACCGGCGGGGTGGACGACATAGCCCTGCTCCTGCTGCGCCGCCGGGGCAGTCCGGCGCCGCGCGGCAGCGGGCCGCTCCGCCAGCAGTTCGTCCCCGGTGACCCGGACGGTCCGGCCACCGCGCGCCATCTGATCCGGGCGGCGGCCGCCGCGTGGGGCGCCATGGACCAGGCCGACGAGATCGTGCTCGCGGCGGACGAGCTCATCACCAACGCCCTGGTGCACACCGACGGCGGCGGGCAGGTCAGCCTGCGGCTGCTCCCGGAGCGGCGGATCCGGATCGAGGTGGAGGACACCTCCAGTGCACTGCCGCGCCGCCGGGACGCCGGAGACTGGGCGGTGTCGGGCCGCGGCCTGATGCTGGTGGACCGGCTGGCCGCGGACTGGGGCGTGGAACCGCGCGGCAACGGCAAGTGCGTGTGGTGCGAGTTCCTGGTCCGCGATCCGGCGATCCGTCCGGCCGGCCGGCCCTGACGCGGCTGACCACGGCGGCCCGGCCCGCCCGGTCAGGCCGCGGCGTGGGGCCCGTACACGGCCATGGTGTGCTGCATGGCCGTCGGTTTGCGTACGAAGAGGACCGCGCAGACCGCGGCGGCGAGGGTGAGCAGATCGCCTGCGATGCCGATCACCGAGGCGGTCCGCAGCATTTCGGCGGTGTCGGAGGCCCCGTAGAGCTTGCTCGCGACCCGGTCGACCACCGCGGAGGTGACCCACAGGGTCCACCAGGCCGTCAGGGGAACGGTGGACACCCGGCGGTGCTCGCCGCCGGGACCCCGCTGCGTGCCGGCGTGCCAGGTGTCCCTCGCGATTCCGTACGGGATCACCAGGTTGCCGAACGGGATGAACCAGGCGCCGACGGCCCAGCCGGAAGGACGCCGGAAGCCGTCACGCCGGAAGACCGCGCCGTTCCTGCGCACCCGGTGGAACCAGACGATGAAGACCGTTCCGGTGGCGATCTGAACCAGTACCTGCAGGGAAGTGGCCATGCTCAGGAGCAGGTTGGCGGAGCCGAAGGCGCCGTCGTGGTCCCGGTCGTCCAGGCCGTCCGTGTCCCTTGCCGGCAGATGCATCCGCACCCCCGCGCCGATCGCGAACAACCGGACCGCCCCGGCCACCGAGAGCAGCACGGTGAGCGCTGTCGACAGGCCCTGAGGGGAGCGCAACGGGGGCGGCGGCGGGAGCGACCGCCCGGTGTGCGTCGGAACCGGTCCGCCCGGTGGGGACGGCGGCAGAACGGAAGTGCCGGCGGATCGTTCCGTCGGTACGGCGGCGGAGCGGCGGATGCGCCGGGGACTCCGGCGCACAGGATCACGAACCCCCGCCCCGCGGGGCGGCCGGGCCTGGGCGGGCATCTCATCGCCCTTGGCGACGAATGGCTGAACAACGGGCCGCGGCCGGTTCGCTCCCCCTGTGTCGTCACCGGGCGCACGCGTCGGCGGGCGGATGCTGCCGGTATGGTGATTCTCCGTCCGATCATCGGTGCGGCCCTGCCGTTGCTGCTGACCGCCCTGCCGGCCGCCGGAGCCGCACAGGCGGCCCCCGGGCCCGCGGGCGGCGCCGACACCGCCCGTACCACCCGCCGGATCGCCCCCGGTGTCCGCCTGGAGTCCTACGACCGGGTGGAAGCCGACCGCTGGCTCCGCATCGACGAACTCGTCGTCGACCTCGACGCGCCGGGCCTCGGCGTGGAGTACCTCGGCGGACCGGCGCCGGCACCCGGAGCGGGCCGCGGAGCCGTCCGCGGCACGGTCGCCGACGCCGCCGCCCGCCACCCCGCAGGCTCCGGCCGGCGCGTGGTCGCCGCGGTGAACGGAGACTTCTTCGACATCCGCCGCACCGGCGCCCCGCTCGGCCCCGGCATCGCCGCCGGCCGGCTGCTGCACTCCCCGGCACGCGGCGCGGGCGCCGCCGTCGGCTTCGGCCCCGGCCCGGTCGGCCGTGTGCTGCGCCTGGCCCTGGACGGCACCGTCACCCTCCCCGGCGGCGCCGTCCGCCGGCTCGTCGGACACAACTCCGCCCGGCCGCCCGCCAACGGCATCGCCGCCTACACCGCCGAGTGGACCGGCACCGGAGGCGCCCTCCCGCCCGGCGCGGACGCCGAGGCCGAGATCCGGCACGGCCGGGTCACCGCCGTACGCCGGCCCGCGCGCGGCATCGCCCCGCTGCCCGGGGGAGTACTGCTCGCCGGCCGCGGCACCGCCGCCGCCGAAGTGGCCGCGCTGCGCCCGGGCGACCCCGTGCACGTCAGCGCCCGCCCCACCGCCGGAGCCGGCCGGCCGCTGCCCACGGCTGCCGTGGGCGGGCGCGAACCGCTGGTCGTGGACGGGGTCCCGCAGAACCTCGACCACATCCGGAACAACACCCCTGCACCGCGCACCGCAGTGGGTTTCTCCCGCGACGGCAGGCAGGTCCGCATCATCACCGTGGACGGGCGGCAGCGCGACAGCGCCGGCATCACCCTCACCGCGCTCGGCCGCCTGCTCCGCGAACACGGCGCCCACAACGCCCTCAACCTCGACGGCGGCGGCTCCAGCACCCTGCTCGCCGGACACCCCGGCGGGGCGGACCTCACCGTGGAGAACTCCCCGTCCGACGGCAGCCTCCGTACGGTCCCCAACGGACTGGTGCTGACCGCCCGATCGGGCAGCGGCAGGCCCGCCGGCTACGAGGTCACGGCACTCGCCGGAACCGCCCGTGTGTTCCCCGGCCTCAGCCGCACCCTCACCGCCACCGCCTACGACGAGACGCTCGGGCCCGCCGTGGCGCCGCGCCCCGACTGGTGGACCGCCCCGGGCAGCGCCGGACGGGCCGGGCGGGACGGGGTCTTCCACGCGGACCGGCCCGGCAGCGCACCGGTGTACGCGGGGCGCGCGGAACGCCACCGGTCCGCAGGACACCGGGCGCACGCGCCCCGCGCGCCGCACACCGGCGAGCTCCGGATGGAGGTGCTCGGCCCGCTCACCCGGATCGAGGCGTCGGAGGACCACGTCGCCCTGCCCGCCCCGGGCGACCGGAGGGCCTTCCAGCTGCTCGGCTCCGACAGCGGGGGCAACCTCGCCCCGGTGGAGGCACGCGACGTCCGCTGGCAGTACGACCGTTCGCGCTGGCGGGTCGACGGCGACGGCGCGGGCGGCTTCACGGTGACCGCCCTCTCCGCGCACGGCACGGCGGAACTCCGCGCGACGGTCCCCGCAACCGGCGCCACGACCGTGCTCCCGGTCTCGGTCGGCGAGGCGGAGTTCCCGGAGGCCGTGCACCCGGGCGAGGGGGAGAACGAGGAGGAGTCCGGCGAGGAGGATTCCGGGGAAGGCGAAGAGGCGGAGGGCGGACCCGCGGACGGCGCATGGGCGGACGGCGGGGCGGCGACGGAGCCCTCCCCCGACGATCCGGCGCGGGCGCCCGGGGAGGTGCGCGGCGCCTCCGGCCCGCCGGGACCGGTGGGCGGCCCGGGCGGAGCCGGCTCGGGAACCCTGCCGGCGTCCGGGCGGGTTCCCGGCCCCGCCCCGCGGTGGTGGACCGTCGCCGGCACCGGCAGCCACCGCGCGGGCGTACCCCGGGACCTCGCCGCGACCGTGGCCACGGGGCAGTGGCTCGGGCCTCGCCCGGCCTGGCTCGGTGGCACCGTCGGAGCGGCGGACGGTCCGCGCGCGACACGGGGGGTGCCGTACGACGTGGTACGTCGCCGGTCCGCCCGGGGCGGCCTCGAACCGGCCGTTCCCGCCTGGCTCCCGCGGCGGCCGACTGCCGGACCGGGGACGGCGCCGGCGGCGCATGCCGGTGGGGCCGCCGGTGAAAACCGACACCGGGCCTGGCGGTTCGCCGTGCTCCCGGGCGGGCTGTCCGAGGCCGAGGCGCGACAGGCCGTGGGCCGGGCGGCGGCCGGGCAGGTGGACTTCGTGCTGTCGGCACCCCCCGGCCCGGACGGCTCAACGGACGGCCCGACGCACGGCACGTCGGACGGCATCCCGAGGGCAGCCGGTGACGGACGGGTCGGCGAGGGACGGGCCGGCGTCGGGCAAGCCGGGCGATCCTCGGCCGGCTGGTCCGAGGACGCCACCACGGAAACGTTCCGCCGGATGCCCGGCGCCGTCTCCTTCCGACACAGGGGAGTCCGCTTCGTCCCCCTGGACACCTCCCGCTCCACCCTGGAGGGCGGCGGCGCCGCCCGGCTCGGCGCCCTGCGCGCCGGCATCGAAGCGGCCGCCCGGGACCCGGAGACCGGCGCCCTGGCCGTCGTGGAGCAGCACGCCGGTCCGGAGCAGGTGGACGACCGGGAGGCCGCGGCGCGGTCGCTGCTGCTCGCGGACTTCCGCCGGACCAGCGGCAAGAGCGCGGCGGTGATCACCCTGGGCGCGCCGGCTCCCGGCGCGGCCCGCTCGGACGGGGTGCTGTCCGTCCGGACCGCCGACGGGGACTGCACGGTCCTCGACGTCGACACGGCAGCAACGACGGCGGGCCGCTCCTGGCTCTCCGCACACCCCCGGAACCCCAGGTGACGCGGACGACCGCGACTTCGACCTCGCGTCCCTCGGTGCCCTCGCCCGCCTTGCCGCCCTCGCTGACCTCGCCGACCTCGAAGTACGCCCCGCCGCCTAGGCTTCCGCCATGGACGACACCGCACGGCCCGACGGCCTGAGGATCCGGCCCGGCGGCATCACCGACGCACCGGCCATCCTCTCCCTGCTCGACTCCGCCGTCGCCTGGATGAACGCGCGCGGCAACACCGAGCAGTGGGGCACGGTGCCGTACTCCCGGCGCCCCGGCGGGGCGGAACGGGTCGAGCGCTACACCACCGAGAACGCCCCGTACATCGCCGAGTCGGACGGCACACCGGTCGGCGCCATGGTGCTCGACTCCGGGCCCAGCCCGCAGATACCCGTCGCACCGGCCGGAGAGCCCGAGCGGTTCGTCCGACTGCTGGTGACCGACCGCCGGTACGCCGGACGGGGCGTGGGCGCGGCGCTGCTGGACCACGCCGTGGAGGAGGCCCGGCGGGCCGGTGTGGGGCTGCTGCGCGTGGACTGCTGGGCGGGCGGCGGGGGCGAACTGGTCGCGTACTACGAGCGCAACGGGTTCACCCCCACCGACACCTACCTGTCCGACGGCTGGCCGGGCCGGGTGCTGGCCCGCCGCATCGGCTGACGGAGACGGCGTCACGGACCGCCTGGGGGAGTCCGCGTGAAGCTCCGCCCGGGGAGACCGCGTGACGCACCGCCCGCGGAGACCCCGAGACGCTCCGCCCGGGCAGACCGCGTGACGCACCGCCCCCGGCGGCGTCAGAGCTCCACGAGGGTGACCTCGGTCGCCTTCACGCTCGTCCAGACCGGAGCCCCGTCGGACAGGCCGAGTTCCGCCGCCGCGTCCGGGGTGATCTCCGCGACCAGGTCGGGTGCCTCGGCGGAGGTGATCAGCACGCGCAGACGGCTGCCCACCGAGGTGATCTCGCGGACGGTGCCCGGCCACACGTTGCGCGGACTGCCGTCCGGGCGCTCACGGTGCACGGACACCGACTCCGGCGCGATGATCGCGAGCGCCCGGCTGCCCGCGGGGGCCGGCTCCGCCGACACCAGGCGGCCGCCGCCGTCCAGCACCAGGCCGTCCTCCCCGGCCTCGCCGGGCCACGCGTTGCGGCCCAGCATCCGGGCCACCCACGGCGAGCGCGGATGCCGCGTCACCTCGGCCGGCGGCGCGTCCTGCAGCGCCTCGCCGTCGGCGAGTACGAGCACCCGGTCGGCCAGCGAAACCGCCTCCACCGGGTCGTGCGTGACCATCAGGCAGACCCCGCCGAAACCGGCCAGGTGGCTGCGCAGCGTGTGCCGGACATGGGCGCGGGTGGTCTGGTCGAGCGCGGCCAGCGGCTCGTCGAGCAGCAGCAGCCGGGGCCGTGCGGCCAGTGCCCGGGCCAGCGCCACCCGCTGTGCCTGGCCGCCGGAGAGCTGGGGCGGTTTGCGGTGGGCGAGGTGGCCCACGCCCAGCCGGTCCAGCCACTCCCGCGCCTCCCGGCGCGCCTCGGCGCGCGGCACCCCGCGGGCGCGGAGACCGTAGGCGGTGTTGGCGAGCGCGCTCAGGTGCGGGAACAGGGCACCGTCCTGCGGGACCCAGGCCACCTGCCGCTTGTGCGGGGCCAGTGCCGTGACATCGGCGTCGCCGAGGCGGAGTTCGGCGTGGGCGCGGGGGGTGAGCCCCAGCAGGGCGCGCAGCAGCGTCGTCTTGCCGGCGCCGTTCTCGCCGACGACGGCGATGGTGGTGCCGGGCTCGGCGGCCAGCGTGAGCCGGTTGAAGCCGGTCACCTCGGCGTGCAGGGGCCACTGTCCGGCCGGGACGGCCGGAGTGGCGGTCGCCCCGGCCGACGCCGGAGCGGGTTCGGGCTCGGGTGCGGTGTCGTCGGCCGACGCGGGAGAAACGTCCCTGCGCGCCACCGGAGTACCGGTCCACCGGCCGCGCAGCGCGATCAGCACCGCCATCGCGATGGCGAGGAGCAGCAGCGACAGCGAGGTGGCGGCCTCCGGCTTGTCCTGCAGCAGCAGGTAGACCTGGAGCGGCAGGGTCTGCGTGGTCCCGGGCAGATTGCCCGCGAAGGTGATCGTCGCCCCGAACTCGCCGAGCGCCCGCGCCCAGGTGAGCGCCGCGCCCGCGATCAGTCCGGGCGCCACCATGGGCAGGGTCACCGTCAGGAACACCCGGAACGGTGCGGCGCCGAGCGAGGCCGCCGTCTCCTCGTAACTCTGCCGGAGCCCGCCCAGTGCCCCCTCCAGGCTGATCACCAGGAACGGCATCGCCACGAACGTGGCCGCCACCACCGCTCCGGAAGTGTGGAACGGCAGGGTGATGCCGAAGGTCTCCTCCAGCCACGGCCCGAGCAGCCCGCGCCGCCCGAAGCCGAGCAGCAGCGCCACACCGCCCACCGTCGGCGGCAGCACCATGGGCAGCAGCACCAGCGACCGCACCAGCGCCTTGCCCGGGAAGTCGACCCGGGCCAGCAGCCACGCCAGCGGCACGCCGAGCACCAGCGACAGCCCCAGGGCCCAGCCCGACACCAGCAGGGACAGCTTCAGCGCCTCGACCACCCCGGGGGTGGTGAGGTGCTCGCCCAGGTCCTGCCAGGAGGTCCGGGCGAGGATGCCCATGAGCGGCAGCAGCAGGAACGCCACGGCGAGCAGCGCGGGCAGCACGAGCGCGACGGGCGGTCGGGTACGGGGTTTGCGCATACGGCTTCCTGGCGGGAGGAGGGAAAGGGGCACGGGGCCGGTGCGGGGACGGGGCCGGGACCGGGACGGGGCGTGGGCCGGGGTCGATCATCGCGCGCGGCCACCCGCACGAACAGGCCGCGGACAGCCCGAAAGGGACTGCCTGTCCCCCCGGACCAGGCAGTCCCTTTCGGTGGATCGGACAGTCCCTCTCGGCGGCCGCGGCAACGGCGGCGGCCGGCGGCGGGTTACGGCTGCTGGAAGCCGGCGTCCTGGAGGATGCGCTGCGCCTCCGGGGTGCTCAGCCAGGCGACGAACGCGGCGGCGGCCTCGGCGTTCTTGGACGCCTTCAGCGTGGCGGCCGGGTAGGAGGCCACGGCGTTCTGCTCGTCCGGGATCTCCACGGCCTCCACCTTGCCCTTGGCCTTGGCGGCGTCCGTCTTGTAGACGAGACCGGCGTCGGCCTCACCCAGCTCGACCTTGCTCAGCACGGCGCGGACGTTGGGCTCCTGGGAGACCGGCTTCACCTCGATCTTCTGGGCGTCGAGGATCTGCTTGCTGTAGCGGCCCACCGGGACCTCGGGAGCGGCGAGGACCACCTTCAGCTTGGTGTCGGCGAGGTCCTTCAGCTCGTCCACCTTGAACGGGTTGCCCTTGCCTGCGGCGATCACCAGGCGGTTCTTGGCGATGATCGTCGGGTTGCCGGTCTCGGCCTTCAGACCGTCCATGGTCTTGGTGTCGGCGGTCGCCAGCACGTCGGCCGGGGCCCCCTGCTTGACCTGGGCGGCCAGCTCCTGCGAACCGGCGAAGGAGAAGGTGATCTTCGTGCCGGGGTGGGTCTTCTGGTACACGTCACCGGCGGTCTTGAACACGTCGGTGAGCGAAGAGGCGGCGAGCACGGTCAGGTTGGCGGCCTTCGGCGCCGCCGGGGCGGATGCCGAGGCCTTCGACTCGTCGGCCTTGTCGTCCTTGTCGCCACCGCAGGCGGTGAGCGAGAGCAGCAGGGCCGAGGACAGCACGGCGGCCGCGGCGCGGCGGTGGTTCAGGAACGAGGTCTTGGGGGACATGCGCGGATACTCCGATGGGGTGCGGGCGGCGGGCCGGGCCGGTCGGTCCGGTCTCAGGCGCGGTCGATGTGGACGTTGGTCGACTTGACGCGGGCGGTGGCCCGCATGCCGACCTGGAGTCCGAGCTCCTCGACCGCTTCCCTGGTGAGCAGGGAGACCAGCCGGTGCGGACCGGCCTGGATCTCGACCTGGGCGGATACGTCGCCGAGCTTCACGGCCGTGACGATCCCGGGGAACGCGTTGCGGGTCGAGGTGTACGGCTCGTCGTCCTCGGCCTGGGAGTTCTGTCCCATTTCGATGGAGAAGGCGGCCAGGTCGCGGCCGTCGATGAGCCGCCGGCCGCTGTCATCGCGATGGGTCGCGACCCGGCCTGCGTCGGCCCAGCGGCGTGCCGTGTCCGGGCTCACGCCGAGGAGTCGCGCCGCCTGACCGATGGTGTAGGACTGCATGGGCGACAAGGTAGGGGCACCGCTGGCGCATTTGCAATTCTCTTGGCCCGATCTCCATGGCACATGCCGGACCTGTTGTCTCATCTGCCAAAAAGCACTCCGCTTCGGGGCGGTCCGATCGATAGAGTCGGGACATGGCAGCCACGGGAAGCGAACAGACATCGGCACGTGTCGACGCCTGGATCTGGGCGGTCCGCCTGACGAAGACCCGTTCGATCGCGGCGGCGGCCTGCCGCGCGGGACACGTACGCGTCAACGGTGACCGGGCCAAGCCGGCTCAGTCGGTGAAGCCGGGGGACGAGGTACGCCTCTTCCACGAGGGCCGGGAACGCATCGTGGTGGTCCGGCAGACCCTCACCAAGCGGGTCGGCGCCCCCGTCGCGGCCGAGGCGTACGTCGACAACAGCCCGCCGCCGCCCACGCGGGTGGAGGTGGCCGCCACGGGCCTCCGCGACCGCGGAACGGGCCGCCCGACCAAGCGCGACCGGCGCGAGATGGAGCAGCTGCGCGGCCGCTGACCGTTACGGTCCGGGCGGACGCCGGCCGGTCCCGCGGGGGCGCGCCGGGCAGGGCGGGGCACGGCCCCGCCGCCCGTCACGCCTTGCGGTAGCTGTACGCCTCGGCCGCCGACGCGACCACCGCGTCCAGCGGCGCCCCCGCCGAGGCGGTCACCAGTGCGGAGACCGCGCCCTCCACGAAGGGCGCGTCCACCAGCCTGGCGCCCGGCGGCAGTTCCTCCTCCGCCAGCAGCGACTTCACGGTGAGCACCGAACTGCCCAGGTCGGCCAGGAGCGCCACCCCGGCGCCCCGGTCCACGGAGATCGCCGCGGCCACGATCAGGTCCGCGCTGGTGCCGAGCCCGCCCTCGGCGGTGCCGCCCGCGGCGGCCACCGGCGCCACCGGGCCCCCGGCCGCCAGGCCCCGGGCCAGCTCCGCGACGGACCGGGCGACCTGGGCACTGTGCGAGACCAGCACGATCCCGACCAGCGGCCCGGCACCCTCGTCCACCGGCCCGCCGCCGGGCGCGTCCGGGCCCGTGCCTCCCGCAGCACCGGCAGCACCCGCGGCTCCCGTACCCCCCGCATCGCCCGCGGTGCCCGCAGCACCCGTGTCCGAGGCGGTCATGCCCCGCCCTCCCCGTCCGCCGTGTCCATCGCATCCATCGCGTCCCACGCGTCCGCCACGTCCGCCAGGGCTCCCAGCAGCAACGCCGAGGACGTGGCGCCCGGGTCCTGGTGGCCGATGCTCCGCTCGCCCAGGTAGCTGGCCCTGCCCTTGCGCGCCTGCATGGGCACCGTCGCCCGTGCCCCCTTCTCCGCCGCCTCACCGGCCGCCCGGTAGGAGGCGCCCAGCGCCCCGATCCCCGGCAGCAGGGCGTCCAGCATCGTCTTGTCGCCCGGCGCGGCACCGCCCAGCCGGGCCACCGCGCCGACCCCGGCGTCCAGCGCCGCCCGCAGTTCCCCGTCCGAGACCTCGGCGGCCGTGCCGAGCTCCTTGCCGGTCCGCCTCAGCAGCGTCCCGTACAGCGGCCCGGACGCCCCGCCGACCGTGGAGATCAGCGTCCGCCCGGCCAGCTGCAGCACGGCCCCCGGCTGCTCCGGGCGCTCCGCCTCCAGTTCCCGGACGACCGCGGTGAAACCGCGCAGCAGGTTGCTGCCGTGGTCCGCGTCCCCGATGGGGGAGTCGAGTTCCGTCAGCCGTTCCGCCTCCCGTTCCACCGCGGCGGCCGCGGCCGCCATCCAGCGCCGGAAGAACTCCGCGTCACGCACCCGGTCTCCTCGTCTCGTCCCGGAGCCGCGCCCTGCCCGGGCCCGCCCCGCACCGTCCCGAACCGCCGACTCCGGCCACCATACGGTCAGCAGCCCCAGCGCAGCGCGACGGTCCGCACGGGCGCGTCCCACCAGCGCAGCAGCTCCTCGTCGGCCCGGCACAGCGTCACCGAACACCCCGCCATGTCCAGCGAGGTGACGTAGTTCCCGACCAGGGTCCGGGCCACCGGCACCCCGCGTTCCGCGAGGACCCGGTGCACCTCCGCACCGAACCCGTACAGCTCCAGCAGTGGGGTCGCCCCCATGCCGTTGACCAGCGCGAGCACCGGGCCGCCGGCCGGCCCCGGCAGGTCGTCGAGCACGGCACCCACCGCGAAGTCCGCGATCTCCCGCGAGGTCATCGACGGCCGCTGCTCCCGCCCCGGTTCGCCGTGGATGCCGATCCCCAGTTCCAGCCGTCCTTCCGGCAGTTCGAAGGTCGGGCTGCCCTTCGCCGGGGTGGTGCAGGCGCTCAGCGCCACCCCGAAGCTCCGCGAGGATTCGTTGACCCGGCGGGCCACGGCGGCGACCCGGTCCAGCGGGGCGCCCTCCTCGGCCGCGGCGCCCGCGATCTTCTCGACGAAGAGGGTGGCCCCGGTGCCGCGCCGGCCCGCCGTGTAGAGGCTGTCCACGACGGCCACGTCGTCGTTCACCAGAACGCGCTCGACCCGGATGCCCTCCTCCTCGGCCAGCTCCGCGGCCATCTCGAAGTTCAGTACGTCGCCCGTGTAGTTCTTGACCACGAACAGGACGCCCTGCCCGCCGTCCACCGCGGCCGCGGCCCGCACCACCTGGTCGGGCACCGGCGAGGTGAACACCTCGCCGGGGCAGGCGGCGGAGAGCATCCCGAGCCCGACGAACCCGGCGTGCAGCGGTTCGTGCCCCGATCCGCCGCCGGACACCAGGCCGACCTTCCCCGCCACCGGGGCGTCCCGGCGTACGACGAGCCGCCGTGCCACGTCCACGGACAGTTCGGGGTGGGCGGCGGCCATCCCGCGCAGCGCGTCCTCGACCACGGTCCCGGCGCTGTTGATGAGCATCGTCATGGGCTCATCCTTGCCGACCGGGTCCCCGGAGCGCGGTCATTGCGCCGGATTCGGCGGGTACGGGCCCAAGCCCGCGCCGTCGCACCGGACAGTCCGGCGGACCCGGACCCGGACCCGGACCCGGACCCGGCCGGGCGGCCGCCCCAACGGCCCCAGACCCCGTGCCGGCCCCGGCCGCTCCCGCCGCCCCGGCCACCCGGTCGGCTCCCGCCGCCCCGGCCACCCCGGCGAGTCCGTCCCTTCCGGCCGCCGCGGCCCCGGCCGGGCCGGCCGAACTGCCGCGAGACCCGAACCAGCGCGTCCCGGTCCAGCAGCGGCAAGGTGGCGGCGGGACCGCCCAGTTCGGGCTCGGCCTCCCCGCTCCATTCGGCCGCGATCTTCGCGGCCAGCGCGGCGGCCAGCACGGCCGCCTCGACGGCCGCGTCGGCGGTCTCCCCGGGCAGCCCGGCGGCCGCCGCCCGGGCCCGGGCGCCCGTCGCGACCGAATCGCTCCGGTAGGGCCGCAGCGAGAGCCGGCAGTCCTGGATCTCGGCGACCCTCCGGGTCAGCCGCAGTTCCATCTCCCACCACGGCACGGGCAGCGCGACCACCACGACCGGGCCGGCGTACCGCAGGGCCCGCCACAGCGGCCCCAGCCGTACGAAGGTCCGTACGTCGGAGACCGCGCCGGACACCCGCTCGCCCACCAGCGGCAGGATGAACCCGAGGCACATGAACAGGGTCGAGGCGAAGGCGAACAGCGGGGCGACCCGGTTGTTCAGCACCTCCCAGTCGCCACCGGCCCAGCGGGCCCCGATCGCCGCGAACTTGGACACGTCCAGACCGAAGTTCAGGGCGAAGCCCAGGATCAGCACCCGCAGCCCCCGGCGCAGCCAGGGCGGGCCCGTCACCTTCGCGAACCAGCGGATGGACAGCACGGTCGCCGACAGCACCGCCCCGGTGTGCGCCAGCAGGTAGAGGAGGATCATCTCGCGGACGTACGGCGTCTTCGCGTAGTGGACGTCGAAGTCGATCCGGTGTTCCTCCGGGGCGTCGCCGATCACGAACAGCACGACCAGGGCGACGGCCACCGCCCCGTACGCGGCCTGCCAGCGCCGGGCGGCCCGCCGGGCCCGCTCCTCCGGCCCGTCCCGCCAGTACACCAGCAGGGTGAGGATCATGGCGCTCTCGGCGGTCAGCAGGCCGTAGACGAGCGGGGCGGAGAAGTTGGGCACACCGGTCGCCGTGTTCACCGCGCCGATCACGTCGGGGTTCGCGAAGCAGTAGGCCATGCCGCCGAGCAGCAGCACGCCGCACACCGTGAGGTACAGGGGACTCCGCCGGTGGCGCAGGCCCGGTGTCTTGATCAGACACGCGGTCCACATCGTCCCGGCGAGGATCCAGTAACCGGAGTTGTCGTTCACCAGACCGAGTCGGGCCCCGGCCGGCCGAGGGAGGTGTGCAGTCGGCGTTCGAACTGGCTGGAGGACCGGGGCATGCCGTGCGCGCCGGTGTCCAGCCAGCGCATGCAGTGCCCGGCGACGAGCGCCCCGAAGAGCTCGCAGTCCGCCTCGGCCTCCGGGCTGCGCGAACAGTCGGGGCGCGAGTGCGCCCGCGGGTCCAGGTGGGCGTCCCGCACGTCCCGGGCGTCCCGCGTGCCGAAGCGCGAGGACGGGCCGGAATACGGGCCGGAATACGGGCCGGAATACGGACCGGCGTACGAGCCCGGGGCCGGCCGGGGATCCTGTTCCAGATGCCACAGCTCATGGCCCAGGATGCCCAGCTGGTGCTCGGTGGAGGTGTTCTCCTCGATGAGGATCAGATTGCTGTGCTCGGTCCGGACCAGCAGGCCGCTGACCGTGCTGACCGGGAACCGGACCAGCCGGTAGTCGACGGGCTGGCGGTGCCTGCGGGCCATCGAGGCGCACAGCGCCGAGAACACCCCCGCCGCGTCCACGGGCGTGGGCAGCTCCAGTCCGCGGAGTATCGCGTCCCGGGTCCGGCGCATCGCTTTGATGCCCGTGCCGTGCCTGCCGCCGCTCAGCCGTGGAGTGAAGGTCACGGCCTGATCGTAAAGTCCGTCTCCGCTGGCCGAAAGGCAGTTCCGGGACCGATCTCCGGCCGTTCCCCGAACCTGCCGGGCCGTCACCGCGGGGGTGCTCTGCCCGGATTGGGGCAGTGACATGTCCCCGGTTGTGCGGTGTTGCCTGCGAATGGCGGCAGTTATCGGCCGAAGTGGTGCTCGGCCGAAGATCGCTCCACTCGTTCCCGGTGACCGGAAATCCGGCCTCCGGGTGCGGGAGCCACCGGGCGCCCCGACGCCGTGCGCGCCGTACGGCCCTCCCGCGCGCTCCCGGGGCACGCTCCCGCGCGCTCCCCCTGCCGCTCCGCACCCCGGTCGCCGTACCCGACTGCGCCGAACGCCGACCCGTCCGGGGGACCGTACGGCTCCCGCGCCCGCGCCCGCCCGTCCGGCGGCGGGAGCATGATCGGCATGCGGCACGACTACCACCTGCAGTACGACGTGATCGGCACGCGCTTCGAGGAGTCGAAGAGCGCGGCTGCCTTCTGCGCGGCCGACACGCACACCCTCCTCACGGTGCTCGACCAGCTCGGCGGGGTGAAGGGGCTCGACGTCCTCGACCTCGCCTGCGGCCGCGGCCACCACACCCGGCTGCTGGCGCGCGCGGGCGCGCGGCGCACCGTCGGCGTGGACACCTCGGCGGAGATGATCAGGCTGGCGCGGTCCCACTCCCGGGGACGCGCGGGGGAGGAGGCCCCGGCGGCCGGACCGGCCGGAGCGGATTCCGGCGGGGCCGACGGAGCCCGCGGCACCGGCGGCACCGATGACAGCCACGGCAGCCACGGCAGCCACGGCACCCACGAGATCGACGGGATCGAGTACGTGACGGCCGACATGGCCGATTTGCCACCCCTGGGAGCCTTCGACCTCGCGACCGCCGTCTACCTCTTCAACTACGCCGAGAACCGGAACGCCCTGCACTCCGTGTTCCGGGCGATCCGCGCCGGCCTCCGGCCGGGCGGACGGCTGCTGGCGATCGTGCTCAACCCCGGCGCCCACCCCCACACGGACTGGTCGCCCTTCGGCGTGCGCTTCCTGGAGCGGATCCCGGAGGGCGACGCGCCGCTCCTGCGGCTGTCCTTCCCGACCGACCCGCCGGTGCCGTTCACCTGCCGCGAGTGGCCGCACCAGGAGTACGCCGAAGCCGCCGTGGAGGCGGGCTTCGCCTCGGTGAGCTGGCAGCCGAGCCGGACCCCGCCGCCGGACCGGGACCGGGACGAGGCGTTCTGGACGGCGTACCGGACCACGCCCGTCAGCTCACTGATGATCTGCACCGCCTGACGGCGGCGGCCGTCACCCCTCCGCGGCGTCCCTGACCAGGGACACGATCCGGTCCCGGGCCGCCCTGCCCTCGGGCACCCGCAGCAGCGGATAGGTGTGCGGCAACCCCGGCGCCTCGTGGAAGTCCACCTCCACGCCGTCCGCCCGCGCCCGGCGCAACAACTCCCGGCTGTCCGTCGTCAGCACGTCCCGGGTGCCGGTGAACACGCTGATCGGGGCGAGCCCGGCGAAGGACCCGTGCAGCGGGCTGACCAGCGGATCGTCCAGGGCGAGGGTGCCGGCGTAGAGCCGGCCCGCCTCGGCCAGCCCCGGCAGGGCCAGCATCGGGTCGGCCGGCTCCAGCGCGGCCTGGTCCGGGTGGGTCATGCTCACGTCCAGCCACGGCGAGATCAGCACGATCCGCGAGGGCTGCGCGCCGGTGCGGTCCCGCAGCCGCTGGGCGGCGGCCAGGGCCAGCCCGGCGCCCGCAGAGTCCCCGATCAGCACGGTCCCGCCGTCCCCGCTGCTCGCGATCAGCCCGCTCAGCAGGTCGGTCGCGACCGGAACGGTACGGTCGGCGGTGCCGCGCGGGGCCAGGACGTACGCCGGGACCACACAGTGCGCCTGCGCCTCGGTGACCAGGGTCCGCACCAGGGACCAGTGCGGCCGGACCAGCTCGTCGATGTAGCTGCCGCCGTGGATGTAGAGGACCCGGGTCACCGGGTCGGCCCCGCGCGGCGCGGCGTCGTAGACGGGCCAGGCGCCCACGAACGTACGGGAGACCTCCGCCACCCGCCCCAGCGAGCGCGGCGGCAGGTGCGAGGCCGGCCGCCGCGCGGAGCGCGCCACCTGGTCCCGTACCGCCTCGGCGGACGCGAAGCGTCTTCGCCGTCCGGCCGCCATCAGCGCGGCCGTCAGCGCCCGACTCCGCAGACTCGGCACGCCCGCCACCTCCCCGCTACCTGCTCCATGCCCTACCCCGGTCACGGGAGGAGCATAGAGGTGCAGGTCAAGCGAGGTGCAGGGGCATGCAGTGACGAACCTTCCGGCAGCCCCGGCGAGCGGGCCCGGCACGGGCTCGGGAGCGGCTCCGGACCGGGGCCGGACCCAGGGCCGGAGGGGGGGCCGGACCGGGGCAGGAGCGGCGCCGGACCAGGCTCCGGACCGGGCTCGGGACCGGGCTCGGGGGAGGGGCGTTGCGGTGAACGTACGGGCATGAAGGTTTGCTGTCGGCCCGCTTAAGAAATCCTCGATGGACTGATCACCACCGGCCTCGGCACATTGGTCTCGTCCCAGACGCCGCACCGGTCACAACGGTCCCGGCGACCTCGCCGACCGTGCCGACCAGCCCGCTCACGCCGGCACCGGCGGTCGCGTACGCCCCTCTCACCTGCCTGGAGCCCACCCATGAAGGCACTCGTCAAGCACAAGGCCGAGCCCGGGCTGTGGCTCATGGACGTGCCGGAGCCGGAGTACGGCCCGGGCGAGGTGCTGATCAAGGTGCTCCGCACCGGCATCTGCGGGACCGACCTGCACATCCGCACCTGGGACGGCTGGGCGCAGGGCGCCGTCCGCACCCCGCTGGTCCTCGGCCACGAGTTCGTCGGCGAGGTCGCCGCGATCGGTGCCGACGTCCAGGACATCGAGGTCGGCGCACTGGTCAGCGGCGAGGGCCACCTGGTCTGCGGCAAGTGCCGCAACTGCCTGGCCGGCCGCCGCCACCTGTGCCGGTCCACGCTCGGCCTCGGCGTCGGCCGCGACGGCGCGTTCGCCGAGTACGTGGTGCTGCCCGCGCAGAACGTGTGGGTGCACCGGACCCGGGTGGACCTGGACGTGGCGGCGATCTTCGACCCGTTCGGCAACGCGGTGCACACCGCCCTGTCCTTCCCGCTCGTCGGCGAGGACGTCCTGATCACCGGCGCGGGGCCGATCGGCATCATGGCCGCGGCCGTCGCCCGGCACGCCGGCGCCCGCAGCGTGGTCATCACCGACGTCAGCCCCGAGCGCCTGGACCTGGCCCGCAAGGCCGGCGCCACGATGGCGGTCAACGTCGCGGAGTCGACGATCGCGGACGCCCAGCGCGAGCTCGGGCTGCGCGAAGGCTTCGACATCGGCCTGGAGATGTCCGGCCGGCCGGAGGCCATGCGCGACATGATCGACAACATGACCCACGGCGGACGGATCGCCATGCTGGGGCTGCCGGCGCAGGAGTTCCCGGTGGACTGGGCCAAGATCGTCACCTCGATGATCACCATCAAGGGCATCTACGGCCGCGAGATGTTCGAGACCTGGTACGCGATGACCGTCCTCCTGGAGGGCGGCCTGGACCTCAGCCCGGTGATCACCGGCCGCTACGCGTACACCGACTTCGAGGCGGCCTTCGACGAGGCGGCCACGGCCCGCAGCGGCAAGATCATCCTGGACTGGACCGCGGCCTAGGCAGGCAAGCGCCGGCCCGTCGGCCGGAGCCGACGGCCCCGGCCGCCCGCCTCGCCCGCCCGCCCCGGCCGCCGGTCCGGAGCAGACCACCCCCTCCGGCCGGACCCCGCACCCCTCCCCCCTTCCGCGGGGTCCGGCCCTCCACCCGGGCACACACGCCACACCCCGCAGACGCCGCACACACCGCAGCCTCCGCACGCACCGCGCAGACGCCGCACACACCGCAGACGCCGCGCAGACGCCGCACACACCAGCACAGCCGTCGCCCAAGCCGCCCCCGGCACACAGGTCGAACAGGTCGCACAGGTCGCCCACGCCGCACTAGGAGCACACATGTTCACGTCCGTCCGCGAGGACCTCCGTACCACCCTCGACGAGATCCGGTCCGCCGGACTGCACAAGCCCGAGCGGGTCATCGGCACCCCGCAGAGCGCCTCCGTCGAGGTGACGGCGGGCGGCGCCCCCGGCGAGGTCCTCAACTTCTGCGCCAACAACTACCTCGGCCTCGCCGACCACCCCGAGGTCACCGCGGCCGCCAAGGACGCCCTGGACCGCTGGGGCTACGGCATGGCCTCCGTCCGCTTCATCTGCGGCACCCAGGAGGTCCACAAGGAGCTGGAGGCCCGCCTCTCGGCCTTCCTCGGCCAGGAGGACACGATCCTCTACTCCTCCTGCTTCGACGCCAACGGCGGCGTCTTCGAGACCCTCCTCGGCCCCGAGGACGCGGTGATCTCCGACGCCCTCAACCACGCCTCCATCATCGACGGCATCCGGCTCTCCAAGGCCCGCCGGTTCCGCTACGCCAACCGCGACATGGCGGAGCTGGAGGCGCGTCTGAAGGAGGCCACCGACGGCGGTGCCCGGCGCAAGCTCATCGTCACCGACGGCGTGTTCTCGATGGACGGCTACGTCGCCCCGCTCGACGAGATCTGCGACCTGGCCGAGCAGTACGACGCGATGGTCATGGTCGACGACTCGCACGCCGTCGGCTTCGTCGGCGCGGGCGGCCGCGGCACCCCCGAACTGCACGGGGTCATGGACCGCGTCGACATCATCACCGGCACCCTCGGCAAGGCCCTCGGCGGGGCGAGCGGCGGCTACGTGGCCGCCCGCGCCGAGATCGTCGAGCTGCTGCGCCAGCGCTCCCGCCCGTACCTCTTCTCCAACTCCCTCGCGCCCGTCATCGCGGCGGCCTCGCTGAAGGTCCTGGACCTGCTGGAGTCGGCGGGCGACCTCCGCGAGCGGCTCGCCGCGAACACGGCCCTGTTCCGCACGAAGATGACCGAGGCCGGCTTCGAGATCCTGCCCGGCGACCACGCGATCGCCCCGGTCATGATCGGCGACGCGGCCGAGGCGGCCCGCATGGCGGAACTGCTGCTGGAGCGCGGCGTCTACGTGATCGGCTTCTCGTACCCCGTCGTCCCGCTGGGCGCCGCCCGCATCCGCGTCCAGCTCTCGGCCGCCCACTCCACGCAGGACGTGGAGCGCGCCGTGGCCGCCTTCACGGACGCCCGCGCAGCCCTGACCGCGGCACAGTCCTGACCCCGACACGGTCCTGACCCGGCGTGTCCCGGCACACGACGCGTGCTGATCGCACGGCGGCCGCGAAGGCACCGACGCGCGCCGGGATGGATCGGGAACGCAACAACGCCACCCGGTCGCAATGCACCCGCACAACAGGCCACTGAAGGCGACGCACCGTTGTGAACGGTGACGAGGGGTGACGCGGGACTGCATGCCACGCGGGGCTGAGAGGATGGTGGGGTGATCGACCCCCGCCGGCTGCGCATCCTGCGCGCCGTGGCGGACCACCGTACGGTGACCGCCGCGGCCGCAGCGCTGTACCTCACCCCGTCCGCCGTGTCCCAGCAGCTCGCGGCGCTGGAACAGGAGACCGGGCACGCCCTGCTGACCCGGAGCGGACGCGGTGTGCGGCTGACCTCCGCCGGCGAAATCCTCCTCGGCCACGCCCACGAGGTCCTCGCACAGCTCGAACGCGCGGAGGCGGAACTCGCCGCGTACGCGGGCGGCGCCTCCGGCGAGGTCACGGTGGTGGCCTTCGCGACCGGAATCGCGGAGGTCCTCGCCCCGGTCATCGCCCGGCTGGGGGTGGACCGACCGGGCATCCGCCTGCGCGTCCGCGACGCTGAGGGCGACCAGAGCCTGCCGATGGTGCTGGACGGCGAGGCCGACGTGGCACTGGCCGTGGAGTACCGGGGCGGCCCCGGCGCGGACGACGTCCGCTTCTCCGTCCTCCCGCTCTACGCCGAACCGTTCGACGCGGTACTGCCGCCGGGGCACGCCCTGGCGGACCATCCCACGGTCGCCCTGGCCGACCTCGCCGACGCGGACTGGGTGGGCCAGTACCCGGGCAACCCCTGCCACGACGTGACCCTGCTGGCATGCGAGTCGGCCGGCTTCGCCCCCCGTTTCACCCACTCCTCGGACGACTTCCGCGCGGTGGTCGCCCTGGTGGGGGTGGGCGCGGGCGTGGCCCTTGTCCCACGCTCGGCGCTCCGCGGCATGGACCTCAAGGAAGTCCGCGTCCGCCCGGTGACCGGCCCGTCCGCCACCCGCCGGGTCTTCGCCGCCACCCGCCGCGGCGCGGAATCCCACCCGCTCCTGGCCCCGGTCCTGGAAGCCCTGCTCCGAGAGTCCTCCCACCTACGCCGAGACTGACCCCTGCAGGCCTGACCCGCGGTGACCGCCAAAGCTGCCACGTCGAGCCTTCCAGCGCTGCCTGCCTGCTCTTCCCTCCCCGCTCTTCCCCCCTCCGCCTCGTGCCCCTGCTCCGCCCGCGCTCTGCCCCCGCTCTGTGCCCTCGCGCTGCCCCCTGCTGTGTCTCCTCGATCTGCTTCGAAGCGATGCCCGATGCGAATAGCCCGATGCCCGGTCCGTCCCATCGATCTGCCCGCGCCC